>NZ_JBRILT010000005.1:0-150335 GCF_052977065.1 Shewanella sp. 125m-1 | reverse complement strand
GTGTTTAAAAACACTCGGATTTTGCCATCTTATAAAGATCGGTCAACCGATCAATAAACTGCTAAATGATCGGCATTCGCCCTAGGCTGCTTTTTTAATAGGATTATCGCGTGTAACAATGGGCCAACTCTGTTGGCTTTAAAGGTATACATGCCCTTAAACTAATATGAGTATATCCATAAAGTAACACGGGTATAGCCTAAAACAGCTGTGATAGATTTGAGCTAAGCTGCTTTCGGCTACATGATCAATGTGTGGTTAGCACTTGCTGCTAATGAACGATAAATAACGCTTGTTTGTTTTGCTTTGATATTCCAATGTTGCCAATACAGTGGAACTTGCATCTTTTTTTCTGGAAATATTTCGATAAGTTGACCCGTTTCGAGTAAGTCTTGCGCTTGCAAATGGCCAACTAATCCATAACCTAGGCCCATTTTAATCGCTTCTAAAAAGCTCTCAGAGGAGGGGATTTTATGTTCTCTCCAGCTGTTATCACTAATCCCGAAATAAAAATTCAAAAATTTGTCGTGAAGCTTATCTTTAGTTGAGAAGACGACCGCTGGCGCTAAGGCTATGTCTTCTATGGGGGAGTCGGATGTAAAATATTGGCTTGCAAACTCGGGTGTCGCAACACACAAATACTCCATGTTACCCAGAAACTCACTGCTACAGCCTGATAACGCAATTTGAGACGTGGTTACGCAGCCAACGGCTTCACCATTTTTTAACAGGTGGTGGGTGTAAGCTTCATCATCAATGATGAGTTCTAATAACCATTTATGGCGTTTAAATACCTCAGCTAATGCTGGTAGAAACCAAGTCGCTAAGCTATCTGCGTTTACAGCAATTTTTACGATGGTCGGTAAGGAGGGATCATCTACATCCATTTCTGAGCGCAGCTCACTTTCAAGTAGCTGTACTTGTGCATAATGTCTGAGTAACCTTTTTCCTGTTTCAGTTGCACGCACAGGATTTGTTCTTACCAATAACGACTGTCCGACCTTATCCTCAAGCTGTTTAATTCTTTGAGAAACCGCTGATTGGCTAATGAATAGATGCTTCGCCGCTTTATCAAACCCCCCTTGAGATACAACTATCGAAAGTGCTTTAAGGTGTGCGTAATCAAACATAGTTTGCTGCCTCTGCTTTAGTATCGCTTGCAGTATAAGTTTTACTTATACCTGATTAATATTAGTAGTTGTACTTATTTTTAAAGGCGAACTATTCTTGCGGCTTATTAATTTAGGTCGTTTTGAGGCAGTTATGCAAACAGCATTTATACAAGGTATGGGAATTGGCGGTAGCTTAATAATGGCTGTGGGCGCGCAAAATGCTTTTGTTTTAAAACAAGGCCTTAAACGTTCTCATTCGTTACCTATCGCTGCAATTTGCTCATTTATTGATGCGGTTATGATCACTGCTGGTGTTGCAGGTTTAGGTCACTTAATTCTAGCGTTTCCATTGATTAAAGATATCGCAAGCTTTGGTGGTGCTATTTTTTTATTGTTTTATGGCTTTGCCGCCTTAAAGTCCTCTTTTAACGATAACCGTATGGAGAATGATGAGGAACATGCTGCTGATAGCCTTAAAAAAGCCGTATTTACAACGTTAGCCATTAGCTTATTAAATCCTCATCTGTATTTAGATACAGTGGTGTTACTAGGCAGTATTAGTGTGCAGTTTGAAGGGACAGAAAAGCAGTGGTTTGGTGCTGGTGCTGTTTTGGCTTCTTTTGTGTGGTTTTTTAGCTTGAGTTTAGGCGCTAAATATTTAAGCCCTGTCTTTAAAAAGCCTAAAGCCTGGTGTTACCTAGACCGTTTTATCTGTATTACCATGTGGTCGATTGCTGGCGCATTAATCTATCCCTATATTGTTTAGTATCTAAGATACTATCTGAAGTAGAACCTTAGAAAGTACCCGATATCGTCCCGGAAAAAAAGGAGCCTAAAGGCTCCTTTTTTTGATGGCAGAAATATCCAAAAATTTAACGCCGTGAGTTAATGACTCTTTAAATGAGCGAGTACAACTTCATGATGATCTTTGGTTTTAAACTTATTAAATACATGTGCCACTTTACCGTCCTGACCAATTAAGAAGCTTAAACGGTGTATGCCGTCATAGATCTTACCCATAAACTTCTTTTCTCCCCACACGCCAAAGGCATCGGCAATGGCATGATCTTCGTCGCTCAGTAGTGAAAAGTTAAGCGATTGCTTATCGGAGAACTTAGCCAGTTTGGCCACGGGATCAGGACTTAATCCAAATACCGTTACCGAGAGGTTTTCAAGCGCTTGTTGACTGTCTCTTAAACCACAGGCCTGCACTGTGCAACCGGGAGTAGAGGCCTTTGGATAGAAATATACAAGCACTGGGCCGGTTTTTAGCGCTTCAGCTAAGCTAACGGTTTCGTCTTTTTGGTTTTGTAGGTTAAAAAGTGGCGCTGTATCGCCAGCGGTTAAGGTTTTCATATTTTTATCCATTATCAATATTAACTTTCAACACCTTGCATACGTTCAATAGTGCACTCTAGGGTTAATTCTGCTGCTAGTTCATTTATGCTAACTTCGAGTTTATCTAAGTCGACTTTTTCTGGCACATTAACGGTGAGGTTAATATTTTGAGTGGGTTTGCCTGTCGCATCTTCTTCCGCATGGGATTTAACCGCAGCCAAATCGAGTGATCTATCTGCTAAGAATTGAGTGATTCTTTTCATTGTTCCACGTTGGTCATGGCCACTAAAGTTGACCTCTAAACGAGAAATGTAGTTTTGTGGAGTATGTTTTGAAGTACGCTTCATTACTGTTAATAACTCAAGTTCAACACTTAAGCTTGGTAATGTGGTTTCCATCTTGGTAATTGACGGCCACGAACCTGAAAGCATCATAATTAAGGTAAATTCATTACCAAACAGTGCCATGCGACTATCAACGATATCGCAGTCACACTCACTCGCGAGTCGTGCAAACTTACTCACAATACCTGAGCGATCGGCCCCCATTGCAGTAACGACCAAGTGATTGGACATTTCATACCCCATATTATTATTGTTTAGTCTGAAAAATAGACAATTGAATGACAGATTTTTCTCGTGGTCAGTAATGCTATCACAAGTTAATCAGTTTGCGATCCTTGTCATTGTGATCCTTTCACTTATTTAATATGTTTCAAGTTGATGATGAATATGCTTAAGTCTTGCGTAGTAGAGCTTGTTTTTAGTGGATTGCATCAGTACCATAGCCAGTCCTGAACCCTTGGGGAATACACATGATATACGGAAGCATCGTTGCCTTAATCACACCAATGAACAGTGATGGCACAGTAGATTATAAGAGTCTTGAAAGTTTAGTTGAGTACCATATCGCCCAAGGTACAGATGCCATCGTTGCCGTTGGCACCACTGGTGAGTCGGCAACACTACCAGCAAAAGAACATATTGCCGTTGTCGAGCAAACGGTAAAATTTGCTGCAGGTCGACTACCGATTATTGGTGGCAATGGCGCTAACGCAACGGCAGAAGCTATTGAGTTAACTAAAGGCCTCTCAAATACTGGTGTGGCTGCAATGCTAGGTGTCACACCTTATTATAACAAGCCAACACCAAAAGGGCTTATAGCACACTATACCGCTGTTGCAGCGAGTACCGATGTGCCACAAATTCTATATAACGTTCCTGGACGCACCGCTGTTGATATGCTGCCAGAAACGGTGGCTGAACTTGTGAGTGTCAAAAATATTATCGGTGTTAAAGAAGCCACCGGCGATCTATCTCGCGTTAAAGAATTACGCCGTTTATGTGGCGATGATTTTATGCTGTATAGTGGCGATGACGCGACAGCAAGAGAATTTTTAACTCTCGGCGGTAATGGCGTTATTTCTGTTGCGAACAATATTGTTCCAAAACAGTTTAAAGCTATGTGTGACGCTGCGTTAGTGGGTAATCTTCCTGCTGCATTAGCTGCTGAAGAGTCGATTAAAGCGTTGTTTAGCGCTTTGTTCTGCGAAGCCAATCCTATTCCCATAAAGTGGGCCGCACACCGAATGGGACTAATTAGTCAAGGTGATATTCGTTTACCTTTAACTGAACTTTCTACAGAGTTTCATGGTCTGTTGCTAGAAGCGATGAAAAATGCCCGAATCGAGGTTGAATAATAAATGCTAAAGCAAATATCTCCACTTATTTTAGTTGCAGCTGTTACTGCATGTAGTACACCCATTGACAGAAGACAGGCTAATGACATAGATCAGAACTATCAAGATCTCGTCGTAGCGCCTGAATTAGTGATCCCAGCGGGGTTGAATAAGCCAACTTACAGTAAGGAATATAATATTCCTGATGTAGGTAGTAAGGTTGACCAAAATGCCGTTGGCACTCAGCTTGATATTCGACCGCCACTACAAGTGTTACCAATGGCAGAGGGGACGCGTGTAGAAGAGGGCGATGACAATATTAAAATTGTTATTGAGTCGATTGATAATGATATTGATTTAAAGCAAGAGATATTTGATGTTTTAAAAGAATACTTTGCGAGTAAATCTATTCCATTACGTAGTGAAAACTATGAGCTAGGAACCATTGAGACTGATTGGATCGAAAGCTCGCAAGTGATTGAGTCGAGTTTCTGGGGTAGCGATAAAGTTTATAGTCTAAAGCAGCGTTATTTGTATAAGGTCGATGTTCGTCCTCATGGCCGTAGCGGTAATTTAACGATTGAGCTAATAGAACATGAAGAAAGCTATGATGGCGATCGACAGGATATTTTATTAAGTGGTGAAGATAAGCGCCGTTATACTATTGATAGATTGAATGATTCAATTAGTTATATCAGTATCGAACGTGCTAAAGCACTTAAAGCTAAACGCTTGAAGCAAAGCCTGGGTATTGATGTAAACCTTATAGCTGATGCTGAAGAACAAGCTTATTGGTTAGCTGATGCTAAGTATAAACGTACCTGGGATCGCTTACGTATTGTGTTACCTGAAATGGGCTTTGAAATTGTCGATATGGACAGTAACAAAGGTCTACTTTATATCAATATAACGGATGATTCTGGTTTTTGGAGTTCGTTATGGAGCGAAAAAGAGCTACCGCTTGAAGCGGGTTCATATCGTATAGAGCTTAAAGATGGCATTGATGATAAGACAGAGATCCACCTGTTGAATGCTAAAAATGAGCCGCTTTCTAACGAGGTTGTTACTGCAGTCTATGAAGGCTTCTCAGAATTGATGCAAGAAGACCGTAAAGTACGCTAGTCACAATAACTAAAATGAAAAGGAGCCTCTTGGCTCCTTTTTTGTTGACCGTTAAAAAATGAATGTCACCCAAATGTATTATTTGTAAGAAAAAGTAAAACGTATTGAAGCAAAGTTATGACTAGGTAAACTAACGGCAATTGAAAAATATAGTTTGCTAAGGCTGTCATGAAAAAAATAATAATAATAATTGGTGCATTGTTGCTCTTAGGCACATATTTCTATCTGCAACAACCTCCGGCAGAACAAGTCACAAAATCTCGACCTATACCAAATGTAGTTGTTACGAAAGCAGCGATACAACCGATACGCGACGAGGTTGAAGCCCTTGGTACGAGTAAGGCAAACGAGTCGATTACTGTGACCCCCAAGGTCACAGATGTGGTGACAAAAGTTAATTTTAATGATGGCGATCTAGTCCAGAAGGGACGTTTACTGATCCAACTTCAAGACAGTGAACAGCTTGCGCGTGTTACCGTTGCAAAAGTGAAAGTTAAAGATCACCAACGTGAACTTGAACGCATTCGCACCTTAGTCACCAGTCAAACAATTGCAGAACTTGAACGAGACAGGTTGCAAACGTTAATCGATACCGCTAAAGCTGAGCTGGCCCAGGCGCAATCGGCCCTAGGTGATCGCAGTATCAGGGCACCTTTCTCTGGTGCGTTAGGTTTGCGCCAGGTCAGTGTCGGAGCTCTAGTCTCACCAGGTAATCCCATTACCACTTTGGATGACATCTCAGTTATAAAGTTGGACTTTTCTGTGCCAGAGCGCTTTTTACAAGCATTGGCTCTAGGCAAAAAAGTTGAAGCAACGGCTGTAGCATTTGACGGAGAAGTGTTTGTAGGAAAAGTGGTGTCAATTGATAGCCGTATTAATCCGAAAACTCGTGCGGTAATCGTTCGTGCCGAGATCCCCAATCTAGATCAACGATTACTTCCTGGCATGTTGATGAAAGTGAAGCTTATCAAGACAAGCCGGGAAGCACTTATATTACCTGAGTCAGCGATAATACCCATTCAAGATAGGCACTATGTCTATGTGGTCAATGACGAGGGCATTGTTGAGCAAAAGCAAGTTACGCTTGGACTACGTAAGCGTGGTTGGGTAGAAATTATTAATGGTGTCGTCCTTGATGAGCAAGTTGTGATCCGGGGGTTGCTAAAAGTGCGCCCAGGAGATCACGTCAAAGTGACCTTTAGCGAACGTTTTAGTTTTCTAAAGCAGGCTAATGTGGAGCCCGTAGCATGATCTTAACTGATATCTCGGTTAAGCGACCGGTCTTCGCTTCAGTTATTAGTATTTTACTGATTGTTTTTGGCTTAGTGGCATTTGACAAGTTGCCGTTAAGAGAATACCCAAATATTGACCCTCCAGTGGTCTCAATTCAAACCAACTATCGCGGCGCCAGTGCGGCAGTAGTTGAGAGTCGAATTACTCAGCTCATTGAAGATAGGATTAGCGGTGTTGAAGGCATTAAACATATTAGCTCCTCGAGCAGCGATGGGCGCTCGAATGTTACATTAGAGTTTGATGTTGGGCGAGATATTGAAGCTGCAGCCAACGATGTACGAGACCGAGTATCAGGTCTTCTGAATAATTTACCTGAAGAAGCTGATCCACCAGAAGTGCAAAAAGCGAACGGTGGCGATGAAGTGATAATGTGGCTCAATCTCGTGTCAGATCAGATGACTACGTTACAGCTAACCGATTATGCCAGACGCTATTTAATCGACCGTTTCTCGGTGATCGACGGGGTCGCGAATATGCGACTTGGTGGTGGCAAGGTTTACGCCATGCGTGTGTGGATCGATAGACAAGCCTTAGCTGCAAGAAACTTAACTGTTGCCGATATTGAGTCAGCACTTCGCTCGGAAAACGTAGAATTACCTGCGGGCAGCGTAGAGTCAAAAGAGCGCCATTTTACTGTAAGGTTGGAGCGAAGCTTTAAAACATCTGATGATTTCGCCAATTTAGTGTTAGCTGAGGGGGAAGATGGCTACCTGATTAAACTGGGTGATGTTGCAAAAGTTGAAATAGGTTCTGAAGAGGAGCGTATCACTTTTAGAGGCAATCGCGAGGCCATGATTGGTCTTGGCGTGTCAAAGCAATCAACGGCTAACACATTGGATGTCGCCCGCGCGGCGAATAAATTAGTCGATCAAATTAACCCAACCCTACCAGCAGGTATGGAGATAAAACGCTCATACGATAGCTCAGTCTTTATTGAAGCGTCGGTTAAAGAGGTTTATCAAACCCTGTTTATTGCCATGTTTTTAGTCATCGTGGTGATTTATCTGTTCCTTGGTAGTGTGCGCGCTATGCTTATTCCTGCGTTAACTGTGCCGGTGTCTTTAATGGCGACATTTATCGTACTGTTTGCACTGGGCTATACGATTAACCTGTTAACCTTGCTAGCGATGATCTTAGCAATTGGTATGGTGGTTGATGATGCAATTGTGGTACTTGAGAACATTCACAGGCGAATAGAAGAGGGAGATTCACCGCTAAAAGCAGCTTACCTTGGTGCCCGTGAAGTGGCATTTGCGGTTGTGGCGACCACATTAGTTTTGGTTGCGGTATTTATGCCAATCACCTTTTTAGAGGGAGATTTGGGTAAACTATTTAAAGAGTTTGCGGTTGCCATGAGTGCAGCGGTCATTTTCTCAAGCATTGTGGCATTAACGTTAAGCCCAATGATGTGTTCTAAGGTGCTAAAACCCTCTGGGCAGGACTCTTGGTTAGTTCGGAAAATTGACTCGGGAATGGACAGCCTCTCTAGTCACTATCGAATGATTTTAGTCAAGGCGATGAAGCACCCATTTTTGGTGTCATCATTGATCCTAGTTGCACTCGTGAGTAGCGCATTTTTGGCGAAAGAAGTGCCGCAAGAATTTGCGCCAAGAGAAGATAGAGGTTCAATGTTCTTGATTGTCAATGGACCGCAAGGGGCCAGTTTTGAATATATTGAATCTTATATGGATGAGATTGAAAATCGCTTAATGCCATTAGTTGAAGCTGGAGAGATTAAACGTTTGCTTATCCGTGCGCCAAGGGGGTTTGGTCGCAGCGCTAATTTCTCTAATGGTATGGCTATTATTGTACTTGAAGATTGGGCCGTTAGGCGCAGCGCATTTGAAATCATAGGTGATATCAGAGGGCGACTGTCAGATTTAGCAGGCGTACGTGCATTTCCTGTAATGAGGCAAGCCTTTGGCCGTGGTGTCGGTAAGCCTGTGCAGTTTGTATTAGGTGGACCAAGCTATGAAGAGTTGGCGAGATGGCGAGATATTATTATTGAGAAAGCCAAGGAAAACCCTAACCTTGTTGGCTTAGATCATGACTACAACGAGACTAAACCACAACTTAGAGTAGTGATCGATAAAGACAGAGCATCAGATCTTGGAGTATCCATCTCTCATATAGGGCGCACGTTAGAGTCGATGTTAGGGTCTCGTTTAGTCACGACGTTTATGAGAGATGGTGAAGAGTACGATGTGATTATTGAGGGTAATCGAGATAATCAAAATACGGCTAACGATCTTGAAAATATTTACGTTCGATCAGAGCGTAGTAAAGAGCTTATTCCGTTATCTAATTTAGTGCATGTCGAAGAGTTCGCCGATGCAAGTCAGCTAAACCGTTACAATCGTATGCGTGCGATTACGATTGAAGCGAATTTGGCTGATGGCTATAGCTTAGGCGAAGCGCTAGATTATTTAAATGGCTTAACTTATGAGTACCTACCTGCTGAAGCGATAGTGAGTTACAAGGGGCAGTCATTAGATTATCAAGACTCGGGTAACTCGATGTATTTCGTATTCATTTTGGCTCTTGGCATTGTGTTTCTAGTGTTAGCGGCACAGTTTGAAAGCTATGTTCACCCGTTGGTGATTATGCTCACGGTACCACTGGCCACGCTGGGGGCACTAATAGGACTCTGGGTAACGGATCAAAGCCTGAATATTTACAGCCAGATAGGCATTATCATGTTGGTGGGCTTGGCCGCTAAAAATGGTATTTTGATTGTCGAATTTGCTAACCAACTCAGAGATAAAGGCATTGAGTTTCAGCAATCAATAATTCAAGCATCGAGCCAACGATTGAGACCTATTTTAATGACGGGGATCACCACCGCCGCGGGGGCTGTGCCGTTAGTGCTTTCAGAGGGCGCAGGAGCTGAAACACGCTTTGTTATTGGCGTCGTAGTGTTATCGGGCATTACACTGGCAACCTTCTTTACATTGTTTGTGATCCCTGTGGCTTACTCGTTATTAGCGAAGAATACGGGCTCACCTGAGCTGATTGCTAAGCAGTTGGAAAAAGAGCTCGCAGAGTAGTTCATTTTCTTCTACTGATTGCTAGAAATAAAAAAGGCGCTTTAAGCGCCTTTTTTGTTTTCCAAATAGTTAAGTATATTACCTAGCTACTTTTTGTCAGAGTCAGCTTGCTGGTCCTGATCATCTTTGTCAGCCACATTTTTCTCTTTAGTGGTTTTCTTATGATGATCTTTACCAAATTGAGACATTTTGAATTTGGCGCTATATTTCAAAACCGCTAAATTACTGGCGATAATACCAACAACTAATAAAATGAGTAATCCAACTTCAAGATTTGACATAACGCTTATCGCCTTATCAATTAGTCAACAGCAAGTCTAGCTTCACAAATACGGATATCTTCAGGGGTATCGACCTCTGGTGAATCAAACGCACTGATTGCAACTTTAATTTTGTAACCATACTCAAGCGCACGAAGTTGTTCTAATTTCTCCAAATCTTCTAAACGGCCCAGAGGGAGTTTAGCAAAGGTCTGGATAAACTTGCGGGTATAAGCGTAAACACCAAGGTGCTTATAAACCGGGTAATCGGTCGTATCACGGCCATAAGGAATGCGGGCACGTGAGAAATATAAGGCGTTAAAATTGTTATCGAAAACCATTTTAACATGGTTAGGATCGTTGAGCTGTTCGTCATCGCTGATCTCATAACCTAAGGTTGCCATGTCGAACTCACCTGGATGACGTTCAAATAGGCTAATGATCTGCTCAATAGAGATAGGATCAATTAACGGTTGATCACCTTGTAAGTTAATCACAAGATCATCATCGGCAAGACCGAGTTGTGTAATTGCATCGTCGATACGGTCTGTACCTGATGCGGCATCTGCACCTGTCATAACAACTTTGCCGCCAAAACCTTCAACGGCATCTTTAATGCGATCGTCGTCAGTTGCAACATAGATGTCTTTAAGCCCTTTTGCTAAAGCAGCGCGCTCGTATACATGCTGGATCATTGGTTTGCCATTGATTGGTGCCAATGGTTTGCCAGGGAAACGGCTAGAGCCGTAACGAGCAGGGATTAATAAGGTTACATTCATTCAATTTACCTACTTAGAAAAAGTATCATGGGCTTCCATTTGAAGCCCATTCTTGCTTACGCGAGAGTTTAGATACGACGGAATAACTTAGTTAGCATTTCGTCGGTGACTTTCTCTTCCCAGCCTTCACCGTAAACATTATCCCAAAGTGGGCCCATGCTCTTAGTGACGGCAACCATCTTAGCGATAGTTTCGTCAGGAAGATCTTTACAGATGTTCTTAGGCAGAACGATATTGTGTTTATCCATCATCTGACGGAATTCAGCAACGCCTTCTGGGTAGAACTCCTCAAGTACATCAAATGCTAAGCAATTACCGATCCCGTGATGGTAGCCTAATACATAGCCTAGACCATAAGAAACAGCATGACACGCACCAACCTGGCTATAAGCGATACTCATACCGCCCATATAGGATGCCATCATTAGTTTGTCATCTTTCTCTTCATGATCGTCTATGAAGACTTCACGGCAAAGATCCATCGATTTTTCGGCAAATGCTTTTGCAAATTCATTTAGATAGGTGCCTTCGAGTGACTCGACACAGTGGATATAACAATCCATACCCGTGTAGAACCATTGGTTCGTTGGTACACCTGCAATCAGCTCAGAATCCATAATGATCTGATCAAATACTGTGTAATCTGAGTTTAAGCCAAGCTTTCGCACAGGACCACATAGTACAGCGGTACGTGACGCTTCTGCACCCGTACCTGATACGGTTGGAATACCGATATGGTGAATAGCTGGGTTCTTAATAAGATCCCAACCTTGGTATTCAGCACTGCCACCCGGGTTGGTTAGCATAAGTGATACAGCCTTTGCGAGGTCCAGAGTCGAACCGCCGCCTAAGCCAACTACGCTAACAGGAAGTTTACTGTTAAACGCTTGAACTTGCTCGGTGAGTGCATCAACTTGTTTTGTCGTGGGTTCATCATCCACATTGACATAAATAACCAAGTCATGTGCTTTAGCTGGAACACGATCACTTAGTGACTTTGATTGATGAACGTCATCAACCAAAAACACTACAAAATCGTCCTCTACTTGGCGCTCTTCAGCTAAAACTTGATCGAGCTGTGCAAATGAACCGCGACCAAAAATCATTTTTGGTACACATTTGAAGTTCTTAAAACTCATTACGACATTCTCCGTTGGGGCCATTAAATTAAAATGTGCTATCGCGCCATAATTGTATGACGCGACGGATACGTGTGGTTAATTAAGCAAAAGCGCGTTTAATGTTTTCTATACGCTGCTTAATTTCTTCTTCCGTCCATGAAAGTTTGATAAGCATTGAAATTGTGCGGCTCATGATGGCATCAGACTTAGGCACAGACACCTTAGTATAATCGGGTCTGTCTTCAATAAGTGTTATCGGAAGCGCAGAAGGTGACTTAAGTTCTTGGATATGTTTCCAGTTTGACAGATAGTGCCAGTTGTTTACATACCAGTAGAAACAACCATCGACGCCATTTTCGGCTAACTTTTTGTTGATTTCGATGGTGCGTGCTTCAGTAGGCATAAAGAAGGTTAAAAATCCTGCTGAATCACCGTCTGCATCAGGGATTTCTCGGAAGGTGACTTCAGGAATTGCTGACATGGCGTCTTTAATGAGCTTTTTGTTGCTGCGCTGGATTTCAATAATTTTGTCTAGTTTGCGCAATTGAGCTAAGCCCATTGCCGAGTTCATTTCTGAAATACGGAAGTTAAGCCCCATAATTGGGTGACCTTCCGCGCCGCGGTCATTGCCTACATGATCATGACCATGATCTGAGAACATATGTGCATGGTTGTAGATAGTTTCGTTATTGGTGATCACTGCGCCACCTTCACCACAGGTGATGGTTTTAACTGAATCGAATGAGTAACAGCCAACATCACCAATAGTGCCGAGCGCCTGACCTTTATAACTACCGCCGATAGCTTGACAAGCATCCTCAAGAATAATCAGGTTATGCTTAGCACATACGGCTTTAATTTCATCCATTTTAGCCATAGAGCCACACATATGGACTAGGTTAATGGCCTTTGTTTTAGGCGTAATGGCTGCTTCGATACCTTCTGGTGATAGACAAAGCGTTTCATCGATTTCAGCAAATATCGGTACAGCTCCTGCCATGAATACCGCTTCTACAGAGGCTACGAAGGTGAAAGGTGGCACAATGACTTCGTCACCAGCGCCAATGCCTGCGGCTGCCATTGCGGTTTGCAGTGCAGCAGTACCACTGGAAACAAGGTGTGCATGCTTAGCATTCATTTTTTCGCACAGTAGTGCTTCCATCTCACGGGTTTTCCAGCGGTCGTTGCGCATATGATCAAAGTTATAACGGAAGGTAAAGCCATTCTCCATTACATCCGCGACTTCTTGTTTCTCTTCAGGACCAAATAATTCAAAACCAGGCATGGATATTTCCTTAGCATTCACTGCGCAAAATTGCGCTAAAAATAAATAATCGATTATAACTGTGATGGGCAACAAACTGCGAGAATTCTTACTCTTTTTCTCATATTTTGTAAAAATTTAGTAACGATTGCTAAAAAAAAAGGCTACCTCAGCAAAATGCTTGAGATAACCTTGATGTTGGTGTTTAGAAACTAAACGTTTCTAACGTTATTCACTCGTCGTGTCTTTATTAACCGTTACATCTAAATCTGATAGTAAACCGTTCTCTACGCTGTAGATCCAACCATGAATGGCCACATCTTGGCCTCGTGCCCAAGCATCCTGAACAATTGTGGTACTGGTGACGTTTGCAACCTGTTCAATGACATTGAGCTCACACAAACGATCGAATCGCTTATCTTCATCCATGTTTTCAAGATCGCGTTTATGTAATCTGTGTATGTCTCGAATATGCCCGAGCCAATTATCGATGAGACCTAAGCGCTCAGTGCTCATTGATGCTTTTATACCGCCACAACCATAATGACCAACAACCATAATGTGTTTTACTTTAAGCACTTCAACAGCATATTGCAGCACAGATAAACAGTTCAAATCTGTGTGAATAACCATGTTGGCGATATTGCGATGAACAAATACTTCACCAGGCATTAAATCGATTATCTGATTTGAGGGTACACGGCTGTCGGAGCAACCAATCCAAAGATACTCAGGATTTTGCTGCTTAGCGAGCTGCTCAAAAAATTTTGGATCTTCTTTTAAGATCCGCCCAGCCCAGCGTCGATTATTATCAAAAAGTGGTTTTAGTAGTTTCATTAGATCTTATGTTAGCTCAGTTAAGAACTGGCTGATCTGTTGATTAACAAATTCGGCCTGCTCTAAAGTTGATATATGGCCGCACTCAGCAATATGGACATATTTACTGCCATCAATTGCATCATGCATTAAGTATCCTTCGAGTACTGTACGCGCTTTATCTTCTACACCGGTCATGATTAAGCAGGGAAGAGTTAATAAATGCACATCATCCATGGTATCGCGACGGCCGAAAATCATTCTGCCTATTTGGTATAAGCAGTCAATATTGTTGCTATCAAAATGATTTAGCTTTTGTTTAAATAATTCAACGAGCTCTGCATTAGGCTCAGTTGCAAAAAAGAGTGGGGTGATAGCGTCAATGATTGTTGGTGAAATGACTTGTTCTGCTTTAATAATATCAAGCATCGCGTAGTATTTGTCGCGGGTTATCTCTGGTTCATAACCAATAAAGCTGCCTAACATAATGAGATGTTGCACTCGTGCAGGCACTTTAAGGGCGAGCTCTGCTCCCCACATCGCACCAACCGATAAGCCCATTACGGAGAAAGAGTCTACGTTTAATTTATCCATGAGTTCAAGCATTTGAGCCGCAATATCACGCAAGTTTCTGGTCTGTTCTGGAAGCTTACCTGAAAAACCATGGCCCCAAAGATCTGGCACAATACAACGGTAGTTTTGACTTAAGTGGGCTATCTGTGGCGCCCACATATCAGCGTCCCATAGATAGCTATGACCCATTAATAGCACGGGACCTTGGCCGATATCTAGATAGCTTAGCGTGCTGCCATCAATGCTGATTTGTTGTCTGTTTGCTGCAAAGTTGCTGGTAAAGTCGGTTATATTCACAGTGTTATCTCTAATATATGTGAAGAAATCTGGTTTTGGTTAACGGCTATTTCTGCGTAGGAATGGGGGCGACGCGTAACACATACTCATTAACCAGTGGCACTATGCGCTCAAGTATTGTGTCTTTGTGTAAAATATCACAACTGGCCAAGATTGCTTTTACTGCATCGATATCGTAAGTATTAATATAATCTTTCGACATTGGAAAGTAGCTTAAGTGCCACGGTTCTGGGCTTACGCCACTTAACCCCTGCTGATAAGGTAGGTAGAAGCCGAATTTATCTGCGTGGGAGTGTAACCATTGGCTCAAGTGGAAACAAGGTCCACCTTGCTGATATTCTGTAGGAACTAGCTGTAACTTTGGCTTTTCTATGCCGTTGGCATCAAAGATATCGATGTCTGTGCCCCAGTGGTGCCTTGACATTCCCGGTATCGCCGACCATAAAAGGATAGTATCGATTAATTCATTTGAAGAAAGATGCTCAATTGATACCGGCATAGAGGATTTGTCTAATACTGCCCGTCGACCACTGGCTTTGGCGTTCCAAATCCCTAGCTGTCTATCGAAATTTCGATGTCCAGAGCAGATCTGAATATCAATACCTGCAGTTAACGCAGCTTGCTGCATTGTTAAAAATGCAGCCGCTGTGTTTACTTCTAAAAGGTGACCTAAGCATTCAACCAGGTGTTGGTCTTCAAGGCCATATAAAGAAGGCTGTGTTACTTGCACAGCAAGTTTTCCAAAATGGCTTCATAACAATCAGTCAGTAACTCAAGATCTGAGATTTTCACGCACTCGTTGACTTTGTGAATAGTGGCATTAACTGGGCCAAGCTCAATAACCTGTGCACCCGTTGGCGCAATAAAGCGACCATCTGACGTGCCACCCGAAGTTTGTGGATCGGTATCAGTACCTGTGACTTTTTTGATTGCCGCTTTGGTTGCCTCTAATAACGGTCCATCGCCAGTTAAAAAGGGTAAGCCATTGAAGACCCAATCGATATCGTATTCTAAACCATGAGCGTCTAAAATATTGAGTACTCGTGCGATTAAGATCTCGGCGGTGACTTCAGTGGAGTAACGAAAGTTAAACATCACCTCTAACGCACCTGGGATCACGTTTGATGCGCCAGTGCCACCATTGATATTTGCGATTTGAAAGCTAGTCGGCGGGAAAAATTCATTACCATTATCCCATTTCATTCTTGCAAGCTCATCCAGTGCTGGAGCGGCTTTATGAATAGGGTTATCAGCAAGATGAGGGTAAGCAACGTGTCCCTGGATCCCTTTAACTGTTAAATTGCCTGTTAGGCTGCCTCGGCGACCATTTTTAACGATATCACCCAGTTTATGGGTAGATGAAGGTTCTCCCACCAGCGACCAGGTGATTTTTTCATTGCGCGCTTCGAGGGTATCGATGACGCGAGTTGTACCATTAATAAAAGGACCTTCCTCATCACTGGTAATGAGAAAGGCAATAGAACCTTGATGATCTGGAAATCGTTTAACGAATCGTTCGGCTGCTACCATCATTGCAGCGAGTGAGCCTTTCATATCTGCGGCGCCTCGGCCGTGAAGATAATCATCGATAACAACAGGCTCAAACGGCGGCGTGTGCCATTGTTTTAAATCGCCTACTGGCACAACATCAGTATGGCCGGCAAAACAGAAAACAGGAGATTGAGTGCCTCTACGAGCCCACATATTGGTGGTGTCTTCAAAGACCATAGATTCAATATTAAAGCCTGCATCGGCTAATCTATCAGCCATGAGTTGCTGACACCCTTCATCTAAAGGGGTGACCGATTGACGAGAAATTAAGTCTTTGGCCAGTGACAGTACTGGCGAGTCTGTAGTTTGGCTCATAGGTTGAACCACGTGCGATAGTCTGCTTCTTTAAAACCAACCTGGACTTGTCCATTCACCACTAAAACAGGGCGCTTGATCAAGGTTGGGTAGAGTGCCATCAAGGCTACAGCTTTCTTCTCATTGATGTCATTCTTTTCTGTATCCGTTAGATTTCTATAACTGGTACTTCTTTTATTGAATAAGGCTTCCCAGCCGATAGCACTGACCCATTGTTCTATTTGCTCAGTACTGAGCCCATCTTCACGAAAATCATGAAAAGCAACTTCAAGTTGGTTAGCTTCAAGCCATTTACGGGCTTTACGTACAGTATCGCAATTCTTAATTCCGAAAAGTGTCAAAAGGGTACTCCAGTTTGTTTTTATAAGTTGTCTGCATTGTGTCATTGCTTTTGGCTCTGCTCAAGGGGGAATTGTTGTCATGTTTCCCTTGTTGAGCGTAATTCAATGCCCAATGGCCAGCTTGAATTGCAATGATGAAAAAGCCTAATAAATATTAGGCTTTGGTTAATATGTAATACGGGTTAAGGCGTTAAAGTTTGACTGAAAAAATGATGTCTTTTCCTGCTTCTAGATGGCCTTGTTTTTTATCTATGGATTGAATGTCTTCCATATTGGCGATAAGCACAGGTGTAAGAAGGCTATCTGCGTGTTCTTTTAAATAGTCGAGATCAAATTCTAGTATTGGCTCGCCCATCTTAACTTCTTGGCCTTCTTCGGCTAATCGTTTAAAACCATTGCCTCTGAGTTCGACGGTACCAATACCAAAATGTACAAATATTTCGAGCCCTTGTGTAGATTCGATGCTAAACGCATGGTTTGTTTCGAATATTTTTCCTATGGTGCCGTCAATTGGAGCTAAAATAAGGTGGCCTTTTGGCTCGATTGCCAATCCGTCACCGACAATCTTCTCAGAGAATACGGCATCGGGTACCTTTTCAACGTCAACGATTTTTCCACTCACTGGAGCATACACATTGACTATGCCCGCTATGTCACTCTGTCCAGAAATAAGGCGCCTAATACGGCTCAAAAATCCCATTTAATTTGCCCCTTGGAATCATTATTATTATCGAGTAAGGCTACTGTTACTATCATAGCTATTAAGACCGACCATTAATGTAAAGTTTTAATTCGTCTATTCTTTTTATTTTTAGCGCATGTTCGGCTATCGTCAAGCATGTTTGATAACTTATATCACGTAATGCCGACTTAACCTCTAATAATGAACCTAAATTAACGCTGAGCTCGTCTATTCCCATTCCAACGAGTAAAGGCGCTACATTTGGATCGCTTGCTAATTCACCGCACAGCGACACGGTGATTTGGTGTTCTTTGGCGATATCTATGGTGGTTTGGATAAGATTAAGCACCGCAGGGGACAGAGAAGGGTATTCTTTGGTCAGTAATGGATTGGTTCGGTCGGCGGCCATGGTGTATTGAGCGAGGTCATTTGTACCAATACTGATAAAGTCAAGATATGGCAACATAGACTCAAGGTTAAGTACGGCAGCAGGCGTCTCAACAACGATGCCATAGGTTAGCTCTCCAAAGCCTTTCTCTGCTTCAATTAGCCTTACTTTACACTCTTCAACGTAACCTAGTAATTGCTCTAACTCTTCAATCTGATTGATCATTGGAAACATTAGGCGAACAGAGCCGTGATTGGCAGCGCGTAAAATCGCACTCACTTGTGTCTTGAACAGTTCTGGATGCGCCAAGCTGTAACGGATCCCCCTTAAGCCTAACGCTGGATTATCTTCAATGATTGTTCCAAGGCAGGGGATCTCTTTATCGGCACCGACATCTAGGGTGCGTAAGGTAAATGTTTTACCTTCCATTAAATGCAGCGCATCACAATAGAAGTGATATTGAGTTTTTTCATCGGGCAAAGCACTGGTATTCATTAACATGAATTCAGTTCTAAATAAGCCAATTCCTTCGGCGCCCACATCGGCTAAATGACTGACCTCGTTTAGATTACCTACATTAGCTAATAAGGAAATGCGGTGACCGTCCAAGGTTTCTGTGGGCAAATCTTTAAGAGTGAGTAATTGTTGTTTACGCT
This sequence comes from Shewanella sp. 125m-1, assembly GCF_052977065.1. Taxonomy (NCBI): domain Bacteria; kingdom Pseudomonadati; phylum Pseudomonadota; class Gammaproteobacteria; order Alteromonadales; family Shewanellaceae; genus Shewanella; species Shewanella sp. 125m-1. The sequence continues at coordinate 131,702 of NZ_JBRILT010000005.1, read as the reverse complement.
GAAAGTCTAGTTGCTTTAGGGCTTGTAAATGAGCCCGCTGTTTTTTGTTGGGGTCAACAACCAACTCACCTTTATTCGCATTTAACACTACCTGAGTGCCATTGTTAATCTGAGCGGCTTCATATTGGCAACTTAACAGGGCAGGGAGCCCAGCACTACGAGTTAAAATTGCAGTATGACTTGTCAGGCCGCCGGTATTGAGCACGACACCGGTAATATGCTCAAGAGGTAGCATGGCAAATTCAGCAGGGGTCAAATCGTGAGAAAATATTATCGTATCTTGAGTGAGTTGACTTAGATCTAGATGTTGAGCTCCGTTTAAACGAGCAATGAGTCGACTACCGAGGCATGTTACGTCTTGAGCTCGATTGGCAAGATAGGGATCATCTAATAGTGCTAATTCGCTGGCTTGCTGGTCGAATACTCTCTCTATGGCGAATGCTGCGCCAATTTGTAAACTTGAAATGGTATGTTCAATGTGTTCTAACAGATCCTCATCGTCTAATATAAGCAGATCAGCTTCAATTAAATCAAAGTGGCTGGTTTCAGGTTGAAGCTTCTCTAGACCTTGAGTTAAATGTTGTTTTTGAAGGTCAAATGCGTGCTTTAGTCTGTGTATTTCGATGGGAACTTGAGATTTTGGAATTAACCGGTAATCAACCTTTTCATGATGTAAATTAAGGTGTAACGCTTGACCAAAAGCGATACCCGATGAAACTGCGATCCCTGTAATCGACATAGCTAAACCCTTAACTTAATGTAATGAGTAGTTCTGACACTTCTTCTACAGCTTGTTGTGCTTGCTCTCCCTCTGCGAAGACTCTGACCGATACGCCATAATAAAGCCCTAAGGTTTGCAGTTTGAATAAGCTTTTAGCACTCGCGTGCTTACCATCACATTCTACAGTGATATTGCAGTCAAAAGATTTGGCCTTTTTCACTACAAGAGCTGCAGGGCGGGTATGGATCCCATGTTTAGCTGTAATAATCACGCTCTTTTCATACATGAATGAAACACTCTAAAGTTGGTGCAATTGTATTTTTGCTATTTGGGCTAACTCAAAAAGACAATAACTAATAACTAATAACTAATAATCAATGATTTGGTAATTTTTCTTTTTAAGTGCTTTAGTTGCCGCCGATAAAGTGTCTTTTTTGACTAAGATATAATCGGTATCAAAAGTCGATATGGCAAAAATACTTATTTTTTCGTCAGCCAGAGTGCTAGAGACATTGGCTAAAATGCCCGTCATTGAAAAGCCTAAAGGACCGATGACTTCAAGGCAGCGCCAGTCATCTTCTTGCTCGATGCTATCGAGTATTAACGTCGCAGGGACGACAACAGAGATCTCATCTTTGGTTTTACCAATGAAGTACATATCTTGTTGAAAAATATCAGGCGAGATCCCACTGTCTGTTGAAAAACTATGGATAGTGTAGAGTTCCGGATGGATAGCTAAAGTCATGCGAGCCATAATTTCAATTCACTTTTAAAGATATCTCTTCAGTGAATTTAGCTTATCATAATTTCAAAAGAGCGTAAGGGGCAATTACAGCCCCTCACGCTCTTGTAACTTTAGCTTATTTTGAATTGGCCTAACGTACGGGCGCAATCTTTACTAATAGTTTGCAGTGACATTGCAGCATTGTGGTTACTTTCATTCGCTTTGACTGACACCTCCGTTAATTCGGTTATCGAACAGATGTTGCGATTAATCTCTTCAGTAACGATAGATTGCTCTTCTGTTGCACTGGCAAGCTGGGTGTTCATGTCACTAATATGCGCAATCAAGCCTAAAATGTCAGTCAGCGAATCGCTCACCTCTTTAGCTTGAGTCTGCACTTGTTGAGACTGACTTTGATTTTGCTCATTACTGGCAACAACACTGTTTACACCAGACTGGATCTCTTTAATGATGTTTTGGATCTCATTAGTCGAATCTTGAGTACGGTTAGCTAAGGCACGAACTTCATCTGCGACGACCGCAAATCCCCGTCCATGACTACCAGCTCGGGCAGCTTCAATTGCTGCATTAAGCGCAAGTAGGTTAGTTTGATCGGCAATGCCTCGAATCACATCTAAGATGTTGCCAATCTGAGATGACGAGCTACCAAGCGCGTGAGTGATCTGCTGAGCATTTTTAAGTTCGTCAGCAAGATGCATAGAGTTATCAAGCGTAGCATCCATCATAGACATACTCTGCTGGGCTTGATGTTTTACACTATTAGCCGCTTCTGCTGCCTGGTTAGTATTACTGGCCATCTCTTGAGTCGTCGATAGCATCTGATTGATTGCCGTGGCGACACTGGAGGTTTCTCTATGAAGGTGCTCGACACTATCATTTGATTCTTCTGCGGCGTTAAGTAACCGTTGGGCATCTAGGTCTAGATCTTCCCCAATAGGCTGAAGCTGTGCGACCATATCTCTAATTTTGATGACAAATAAATTAAACGCTTCGGCAAGTTCAGCGACTTCATCTTTACCTTTGGTAGGCAATTTTTTAGTTAAATCGCCTTCTCCTTGAGCAATATCTTTCATGGCGCTAATTGCTTCTTTTAACGGGGAGGTGATAGAGATGTTGAGCACCAAGAAAAACAGGAAAATAGGAATGGAGATCATTAACATAATGACGAGGTAGTCGAACGCCATTGAATACATGACGCTATGAATATCACTCATGTAACTGCCGGTAATAATCGTCCAGCCCCAGGGTGCATATTGTCTGGCCTCTATGAGTTTAGCGTCTAGTTGACCGGTTGTGGGGTTAGGGAAATCGATTTGAGCCTTAGCGAAAGACTGACTGGTTGATAAATTTAACAATGCTTCAAGTTCACTCGCAGCTTGTGAGTGAAACAGTGAGTTTATATTTTTAGAAATAGCGCTTGGATCTGCACCATTAGCGATAATGGTATGGTCGCTATCTAAAATCATAAAGTAGCCATCATTGCCAAAATGTATTTGGTTAATGAGTTCCGTTGTCGTTACTTGTGCTGCCGCTAAACTGACTTTTTGAGCATCGACTTGTTTTTTACCTGCTTCAATTAAACTGATTGCAGTGTTTATTTGACCGTCGTTTTGCAACCATTTTTGCGCCACAAGGTTATTGTACTGTTCGTTTATTGAAAAACTGGCAAAGCAAACAGTGCCGATTGCAGCCAGCATTAGCATTAAAATTAAACGTTGTAGAATCGTAAATTGTCTGAGTAGAGCGATCATATAGTTCTTGTTCTGCCTACGAATACGTGGGTTCAATTTACCCTTTATGCCGAGGTAGGGGAACAGTAACAGTATGTTTATTTTAAAAATGTTAACTCAATCCTTTCATCACTTTATACGTATTTATTGCTGATGTTTTCGGGTTTTACTTTGTTTTGTTAATGTTGTGGGGCAATATAACGTCGATTATTTTTTCATAGGGTCTTTTTATGCAATCCACAGTCTCCGTTAGCACCGACGATATTTTATTAAAGCTATGCCACTCCGTTTCTCATGTGTTATCAAGCACCACTCATAGTCAAATTACCCACGCAGGTATGGTTCAATCTATTACTAGAACTTGTTTAAAGCCCGATTTAGGGTGCTTTTCAATTTTTGATGGCGGCTTCTCTGGACTGGTTGTGATTAATTTTTCTGCGCCTGCGGCATTAGAGATCTACCGCGAATATATGTTGAACATGGGCATGCCAGAAGCTGAGTTAGCCCTCTCCCATACCTCTGATGAAGTCGGTAACGTCATGGGCGAGTTGATGAATCAGATTTTGGGTGACTTCATTAATAAAATCAGTAAAGAATTACAAACGAGTATTAGCCAAAGCCAGCCAAAGATGCTGACAATTAATAAAGAGCTGACAATCTCTATCGATACAAATTTAGACGAAGCAGTAGCGAGAAGAGTGTCTTTTAAGACGCAACGTAATCATGTCTTTTATCTTGAGTTTGCTATGGATAAAACGGAGTTTATCAAGTTAAGTGAATTTGAAACTGATGAAGAGTTTGATTTAGATGAATTGCTGGCTGAGCATGGTCAATTACTGGGCACAGAAGTCAGAGCCCATAAATCAGCAAAGGTCACGTTAGCCAAAACGGATGCCGATGATTTACTCGACGAGTTAGGCATTTAAACTTGGCAATTTGAATTCCAACCATTTGAAAGTTGAGTATTTAAACGTTAACTGTTTAAGTCTATAGAGTTTAGTCGTTATAAGTGCTGATTAGGCTCATCGAAGTGATTTGTATCGTTGTGTCTGAAGATGAGAAACACAGTATTAGCTGTAGTCGCTCAAATTAGATCTGACAGTTACCTGTTTTATTACGGTACCTGTCAGCTCTGGTTTGAGCTCTGATGAATCAGCTATTTAACAGTGGGAGGGGTTAGCGCTGACGCGTTAAATATTGACTAACACTGGCTTTGCTTTGTTTGCCAATGGCTTGTAATAAGGAAAAGTCAGGTCGCTTGATCTGGTATTTTGAGTGTAAATCTTCAAGCATGGCTAACCACAGGTCGGCGGTCATCTCACTATCAGCTAAAGCACGGTGAAATACACCATCATGTTGGATGTTTTTATAATGGATTAAACTGCCAAGTTTATGATTGGGTGCGTCTTGATACAACCGACGAGCAATTAACATTGAGCAGGCAAATTGACCAGGATAATGACAGCCAACCCGTTGTAGTTCCGCATCCAAAAAGCGTTGATCGAATGAGGCATTGTGGGCGACGAGATTGTAGCTACCGATGAAGTCTGCAAATTGCGTCATCACAGTTTCGCAAGCATCCGCGTCACTCAACATCTCATTACTGATCCCGGTGTAATTTTCGATAAAGCCACTGACTCTAAAACCAGGGTTCATGAGTTGTTGGAACCTATCAATGACTTTACCATCTTTTAGCATGACGGCACCGATTTCAATTGCTCGGTCACCTTGAGTAGGAGATAGACCTGTTGTTTCAAAGTCGAGCACGATAACGGTGTCGGCAGGCTGAATTGGGCGTGAGAGAGTTGTATTGGCCAAGTTGAATCATCATCAAAAATGTTTGCTCGCTATTGTATTGATCCTCAATAGACAGTCAATCAAGTTATTACTCAGTTTTAAGCTTTGGGCTGATTAGCCCAATAGCTGTACAAATTAAGCATGTTTTCATGATCTACCCGAGATTTTTTGTTGGGCTTTTTTGGTAGAATTCACACAAATTTTAGTGAGTATGCAACATGCAATTAGATATAAACGGCTTAACCCCAGAGCAGTTTCTTAAAGAATACTGGCAAAAGAAACCATTAGTGATCCGCCAAGGATTTAAAAACTTTCAAGATCTGTTGTCTCCAGATGAGATGGCGGGCCTTGCGTGCGATGAAATGGTGGAATCTCGCAGAGTGTATCAACAAGATGGCAACTGGCAGGCTGAGTTTGGGCCTTTTGAGTCTTATGAACACTTAGGTGAAACAGATTGGACTTTAATTGTTCAGGCGCTTAATAACTGGGTTCCAGCAGCTGAAGATTTACTAAAATGTTTCGACTTTATTCCACGTTGGCGTTTAGATGACGTTATGGTCAGTTATGCTGTTCCGGGTGGTGGAGTCGGTCCGCATATCGACCTATATGATGTATTTATCTGTCAAGGCTCGGGTCGTCGTAGATGGCGAGTAGGAGACATAGGGCCACATAAAGAGTTTGCGGCGCATCCGGCTTTGCTACACACCGAAGCGTTTGAACCTATCATTGATGTTGAATTGCTACCTGGCGATATTCTTTATTTGCCACCGGGATTTCCTCACGATGGTGTCACTTTAGAGCCTTCAATGAGTTTCTCAGTTGGTTACCGTACGGCTTCTGCAAAGGATATGGTGAGTGCACTTGCCGATCACCTCATTGATAAAGAGATGGGCGCACAGCAAATTCGCGATCCTGAGCGCAGCTTAAGCCAGCATTCAGGCTTGATAGATGAGCAAGACTTAGGCCGAATTAAGCAGCAGCTTATAGAAACCTTGGATGATACCTTGATCAGTGAGTTTAGTGGCCGTTATTTGACTCAATCTAAGTGCGAATTGGATTTACCTGAAGGCCCACTTGGTTTTGATGTTGAAGATATTAAGGCTATTATTGAAGAGCAACCCCTTAACCGCTTAGGTGGCCTGCGTTGTCTGTATTTTTCAGCAACCTTAGCGGCAGGTGTCATGTATCTCAATGGCGAGCAAATCCAGTTTAGTGTAGGCAAACCTGGACTAATTGAAACTCTTTGTAATAAGCCAATGTTAACGTTAGATGACATCTCAAACTGGCTGGAAGACAAAGAAGTTATGGAACTGCTGACTCAGTGGGTTAATGCCGGTTTTTGGTACTTTGATGACGTTGAATAACGGCTATTGAGTATTGCTTCTTGAATTATTGCTTCTTGAATACAGCGGACGGAGCGAATATTCAGGCAGCAGAATGAATGACAATCTATAAAGCTCAGTAGCATTGGGTTACTGAGCTTTATTTTTAGGATAGACATTCAGCCTTTAAAATCGGTATTGCCACAGAGCACCAAAGGTATCAAAATCGTTTCCTACCTCAGTGATAACACCTGTATTGGCGTACAATTTAACACTGTGCTGCAAAGTAATAGGAAAAGAGTAAGTCACTCCAAAACGGGAATTACGTTGTTCATCTAACGATTCGATTTTATCTCTACTCGTCTCGCCACCAAAAAATAGGTTGCCATTGACCGAGAGCCAATGACCAGAATTGAAATTGTAGATAAGATGCCCTTGAAGTGTATATTGGGGCGCTTGTTCTAAAGTCACATTGCTAATATATTGATTATTATCACCGTATAGTCGAACGGAGGCGATCAAATCATAATACCAGTTACCAAGCTTATGAGACATTCCCACCCCAGGCCTCAATACCCAGCGATTACTGCCCGCATTTAATAACCTCGCAGGATCATAGCTTCCAATAGGCAAGCTAATTTGAACACTTGTGCCAATAACGATCCCTTGTTTCCAACTCGCAAAATCCTTAGCCTGTAATGCAGGAGCGCCATAAAAATTCCAAGTAAGCCGCATCGTAGGATCGCCATATCCACAACGATCGGCTGTTAATTGTTCATTATTATATGTTGCGCTGCCCTTATAACAGACTCGTGTCGTAGACATATCGAATTTTGCAGAGCTACCAGCCAAAGCAAAGCTATGGGCATAGCCAACTACCGCTGCATTAATGGTTAAGTTGGCGTCAGTTATTGGTGCCGATGGCGCAGGAGATAGCTCGCCTTGAGAATGCACCATGCCAGCGGCGATAAAGTTCATACCAATAGGAATATTGGTATAGCTGCGAGGCTCTAAATCTTGCGCTGCACAATAGGGGGTAAAGAGAGTGATTGTTAATATGAACCCTGTAAAGCGCCCACGCACGAAAGTGCAGCGCTGTGCGCTAGGCCTTAGATTATCAGTGTTATTGTGTTGATCCTTTACCAATCTTATTCCTTTAAATCGACTAGGCGAGGTGGATATATGACTCCAGGCGACTTCCTGTTTGCTCAGTTGATGACTATTGCTGCTTTTAGACTAAGTTAGCGAGTTTACAGGGATTATCAAGCGGCAATATAGAATAAAAATGAATTTAATCTCAGTTTTTGTTGTATGAGTTTGTTAATCTAAGTGTAGTCGGTGCTTTTTACTCAAGGTAACAAAACGTGTTATCAATTAATAAGTTAAATGTACGAATAATGGCAGCATTAGAAAGTGCCTATGCTAGTGCTATAGTTGCTGCAAATCGTGCCCATGAAACAGCAACGGGCAGTGAAAGTGTTGCAGAGAATAAATATGATACATTTGGCTTAGAGGCTTCATACCTTGCTCACGGGCAATCAATGCGTGCGGCGCAGTGCAAAGCGGATTTAGAAGCATTTAAGCACCTTTTCGCCAGTATTACTGGTTTTGATATGCCAGATGATATTGTCAGCAGTGGGCTAGCTAATGAAGTGCGCTCTAAACTGGATTGCAATAAACAACGGCAAGTTAGTCTAGGGCGAGTTGTTGTGTTAATTGATGACGATGACAAACGTCAATATTTGTTTGTAGGGCCAAGTGCTGGTGGCTTAAAGATAGAATTCGATGGCCTATTGGTGATGATAGTGACGCCAGCATCCCCCTTAGGCGCTGCTATGATGAATAAACCGCAGGGCGAAGAGTTTAGTTTGACTCTTGGTGAAACTAAACGTTATTTTGAAATCGTCAGTGTAATGTGACTATTGGTGTGGTCTGACTGAGCTTTTTCCTTGAATATATGATTAAATTCAATATTTAAGTTGGTTTAATATTTAGGTGACTTGAATGTTTTGGTTACTTTAGCATTGGCGTAACTTGAGTACAGGCGTAAGCGTGTAATCAACATTTCTATTAAAATGCTCTAGTCACCATATACAAAATAACTTTTAGAAACAGGAACAACCATGACAAGACCGAGTTCAAATATGGCCTTATCACTGCTTTTGATAGTATGCGCGGGGCTTACGGGCTGCAATACTGCAAATCACGGCTCGTTTGTGACAAAAACCTATCAGGACAAAAAATTAACTGACACCTTGGTCAATCTTGGACCCGTATTAGGGCAAAGTTGCCAAACTCAATTTTTATACCTATTGCCTTTGGGTGACAGCGTTTCATCTCCCGATGCGATTGCAGCTGCAAAGAGTGCTATTAAAGGCACTGCTATTTTAACGGATGTCACGATAGACGATACGTTATCAATTGGTTTCGGTTATTCCGAGCAGTGTATTAATGTTCAGGGGATAGCATACGGAACTATCGTTGGTTCTTAAAAATGACGCTGACATTAAATGAAGCTGACATTGAAATAGGCTTATAAACTCGATAAAAGTATTGTTGCCAACAGCTGACAAATATAATTAACAGCTGTTGGCAAGGTTAACTTACTCAAGGGTAGATAGTGTCAAAGTTATATCAATCCTCTTCGAGGCAAAGTGACTTTCCAGCCTCATAACAGCTCGGTTGCCTTGGGCAAACTGCGCCTCTTGCACAAATTAGGCGTGCATCGTTTTCGATACCTCGCTCAATCCAGTTAATGTTCAAAATTTTTGCAACACTCATTAGATCTTTCTTAATATTAACAGGCATCTCTACCGACCCACCATTTGCTGCGCAAGACTGTTTTAAATCCGCCGCAATCGAAGCAGCATCGCCACCCTGAGCATCAATTGCAGGGTTGAGATCGATTCCTGCACACAACACGTGATTATTGCCCGCCATATCTTCTACTTTTATAGATTCACAGCAGTAAATTCTTGGCTCATCAGCGACGTCGAGAATTGAAATTTGCGCAGATGTGCCTACTTTTGGCTCATTGATCATTCTAAACACTGCCCAATGTTGGCAGGGATCTTCAACTAACCTCATATTGCCCCAAGGCAGCGGGATCCCATTGCCTCGATAAACCGCTTTTAACTTACCCGGTGCATAAGCATCGAAATAGTGCCAGTGGGGGTAGGGTGATACAACGGTCATTCTTCGCATGGCGACTGAAGCCGAAACACCCATAAGTTTATTTACGTTGATCTCATAACCATGGCGATCAAGCAACTGCCTAAAGGGGACTTTGGGGCAAAGCAATGCACCGGCAAAGAAACTCGACTCGAAATCACGCCATGCATGTAATATATCTTGTGCATTAAGCGTGGATGAAGCTGGTGTAGGCTGCTCACCATGTGATGCTGTATGGCGTCTACCTGCAGTTAAGACACACTTTAAGCCATCTTTATTGTGTAATACGCAATGGCCTATATGCACGGCAAGGTCATACTTAAGCCGTGTTGGAAATGACTTAAGCATTTTATTTAAATGGATTGTAGAAGGCGGCTCGAAAAAAGAGGTGACGACGTGAGCCGTACTGACGCCCATTTCATCGACAACCTCTTGGGGTGTTCTATCCACCCATTTAAGCTTTAATCCTAGTGATTTAGCGATATCTTTTAAATCATCTAAGGCCAGTGGTAGGCGCTTGTGGCCAACGTCTTCCGCTGCTCGTTCTAAATCTGGAAAGTGATTTTGATGGTGCTCTTGATGAGCTCGGATCAAAAGGTGGGCAAATTCTCTGCCAGTGGTGCCGGTTTGCGATAACATTTCAGGGATCGCAATTTGTAAAATATCATTAGAAAAAAGGAAACTTGGCTCTAATGCCATGCCACTAATTCCACCTCTACGTCCCTTATCTGGTGTAATCGCATCATCTTCAGGGACATCATCGAGAAACCAATCGACCTCTTTTTGAAACACTGCAGCGATGACGGCAAGCATGCCTGAACTTGGGACTCTTTTTCCTCGCTCAATCATAGATAAATATGACACAGACGGTGCAGAATCTGGGTCGACACGAACACAACGAGCGGAAAGATCTTCCATGGTGAGATGGTTTCGCTTCCTCAAGTTTCTTATCTTTGTACCCAAAAAATGTGACTTTCTGATCAAGCTTTGATTGTTTTTCATCTTGTAAAATTCACAGTGTAAAATTTTTATTGTGAAATTGTAATGAAAATTGCACTAGACTACAAATCAAGCAATCGAAAAACGTATTATTTTTGATTACGACTGAAACGGATAACGACCCACGATTAACACGTAAGAGGATAGGGCCATGGATATATCAACAATTAATAGTACTCAAGTAAATCAGAATAACAATTTTATTGGTGCCGATCTTGTTGATGTGAATGTCGTCGAACTGGCGTCTAGCGATACAACGGCCCCCTGTGCAAAAGCATTTTTAGATGCAAAATTCCCTTTAGCGAAAGGCTCCCATAAAAATGCATGTAGTTATGTAATCTACTATCAGCAACTGCTCGTTTTTATGGCGGATGGAAGCCAAACGGGTTTACGCCAACCAAAGCAGTTTGTTGCGTTAAATGGTCACAAAAGTGAGCCAACGGCTATCTTGTTACAAGATAATGGCACTCATGTTGAGCTGAGTTTTGATAGAAAAAATGAGACAGCCAGCCAAGATTTAGCCAACATTAAAGATATCCAGCTTGAAGGTCACGATTATTGGATAAGCTTAATTAATATTGAAAATACTGCAACAACATCTGTTACACGAAAGCTTGTACGCGAATTCACGGCAAAAGATGGCAGCGATTATCAAGTAAAAAGCTAACTTGTGCAGATAGTTTCAAAGAGATAAGTTTATTTAGCCGCTGCCTTGTGTAGCGGCTTCTATCTGTTATAGGTGTAGTAGATTGTTTAAAAATGTGTGAGTTATCCCTCTGCTTATTTTAAATTCATGCTTTTCGAAGGGCTTAGCTTGCGTATTGGCTACTTTGCTCCTATGATCGCAGCGTTTTCTTTTCAGGGTAACTTTTTTAATGTTGAAATCTCCGCTTTCTCCTAGCTCAAATGAACTTGTGATCAGTATTCTCGATCTGGTTTTATCTGACGGTAAACCGTTAGACCGCGCCTATTCTCAGCATTTTTCGGGTCTAAAACTAGAGCCAACTGAACAAGGTCGTATTACCTTTGTCGTTGGAGATATTCTGAGAAGACTGAACCTATACTGCTATCTTTCTGATGTAAAACCAGAAGAGATGGCACGCTTGGGCACTCGCTTATTAAACGTATGGCACCTATTTAATGAATTACCTTTGCCGAAAATGCAGTATGCATTACAGGTAGATGCGAGTGAGCTGGCTTCACGTATTGAGTCTGCCAAGCAGCAACCAGTGTTATGGGATGGTTGCCCTGACTGGCTAAATGAGATGGGCCAGAAGCAGATGGGAGAGGCCTGGGCAGCAGAAAGAGCCGCGCTAAATAAACCTGCAAAGCGTTTTATACGTACTAATACTTTAAAATGTACGCGCGAAGAGCTCGCCAATTCATTGCGTAAAGAAGGTGTACAAACGGTTAATGTTGAGGGGGTTGATACCGCTTTAGAGGTGACGTCTGATTCTGCACTGTTTAGAACCGAAACGTTTAAAAAAGGTTGGTTTGAGCAGCAAGATGCGGGTTCACAGCTAGTTGCGTTAGCACTTGATGCAAAACCTGGTATGCGAGTTGTTGATGCTTGCGCAGGCGCTGGTGGTAAGACATTATCTATATCTGCACAGATGCAAGGTAAGGGACGATTACTGGCTATGGACGTAGAACAGTGGAAACTCGATAACCTAAAGCAACGTGCACGCAGGGCTGGTGCTCATAACGTTGAAACTCGAATTATTGCCAGTAGTAAAACCATTAAACGCTTAAAGCTGACCGCAGATAGAGTGTTATTAGATGTGCCATGTTCTGGTCTGGGGGTTTTGAAGCGTAATCCCGATGCAAAGTGGCGTGATACCCCAGAGCGTTTACCGGTACTTGTAGAACTTCAAAAGCATATTCTACAAAGTTATAGCCGTATGGTAAAAGTGGGTGGCATGTTAGTTTATGCGACCTGTTCTATTATGCCTGAGGAAAATCGCGATCAAGTGGATGCCTTTCTTGCCGAAAATAAGCATTTTAGATTCATCGAAGATGAGACTATTAGTCCGGCTAAAACCGGTTTTGACGGTTTCTATTTAGCAAAGCTTGAGCGTATTGCAGAGGCTTAATGATCAGCCGGGTACAGTAATACAAAAAAGAGCACTTACGTGCTCTTTTTTGTGGAGTGATGTTTTAGCAACGCCAACGTTCATTTATCGAATGGATAACGCTTGTATGCAAAATGCTTAAGTTAGCCGTCTTAATACATTAACAATCTAGCTGGTTACTTGTTTTGTCATCCATATGGTTTTAGACAGCTTATTCACCATTTAGCGTAATAAGGATTCGTCTACTTCCCCCATTATCTCGATGTTCACCTAAATATACACCTTGCCAAGTACCCAAATTAAATCGACCATTTGTTACTGGAATCGTCACCGAAACCCCTAAAAGGCTAGCTTTAAGGTGGGCTGGCATATCGTCATCCCCTTCATAAGTATGAGTGTAATAAGGCGCATTTTCTGGAGCTAATCGATTGATATATGATTCGAAATCCAATCTTACACTAGGATCTGCGTTTTCATTAAGAGTGAGAGATGCTGAGGTATGTTGAAGTAAAATATGTATAACTCCAATTTTGATGTGTGATAGCTCGGAAATTGATCGCTCTAACTCCTGAGTGATCAAATGAAAACCGCGAGGTCGAGCTTGTAGGTTGATTTGTTTTTGTAGCCACATAACGATAGTTCTTTGTAGACAGTTATGCCGTTAATTCCCTTCGGTATAAGAGTAAGAAAAAAGCCCTAGACATCAGTCAGGGCTTTTTTCTTTATGGTTAAGTGTCCATTAATTTACTCAACGAGTTAATTTTAATTAGTTTTGCTCTAACTCTAATTGCATAAGCATCATATCCTCGCCGTCGAGCACTGTGGTATCTGCACTTTGGCAATGACTACAAATAACGTTACGCAGCTTGTGCTCTGTTTTACTACCACATGTGGAACAGCTGATGACTAAAGGCTGTATATTTATCACAAGAGAAGCATCATGGCATACACCTTCTAGCTTAAAGGTGTCAAATGCTGTTTTAAGTAGGGCAGGTTCAACCCCGCTTAAGATCCCGAGCTTTATCACAACTTGAGTCACTTTAGAGGCCTGATTAGCACTAGCATACTGCTCACACTGTTCAATTAACGCAGTAACGATTGAATACTCATGCACTAGCAGATCCTCGGAAGTAGTTCACCCTGAGGTAAGTCAAGATAACGCCTGCTGCCCCAAGGTGTATTGAGCACTACTTTTCCTAATCTTTGTTCTGTTACTTGCCCAATCACCGCCGCTTGTTCACAGTGACAAAAGCGTTTCATTATCTCCAACGTGGCATCAGCACTCTCTTTTGGTACTGCGAGAATAAAGGTGCCTTCATTAGCGAGATCAAATGGCTCAAAGCCGTAAAGTTCACAAAGACCTTTGACCTCGTCGCTTACTGGAATCGCTTCTTCAACTACATTGATGCCAACATTCGATGCGCTAGCCCATTCATTTAGTACAGCAGAAAGGCCGCCTCTGGTTGCGTCTCGCATCGCATGTATTTCGATATTTGCGGCAATGAGTTGCTCAACTATCGGCCAAAGCGTTGCACAATCACTGGTTAATGCAGACTCAAGTGACAAACCTTCTCTTGCCATTAGAATTGCTGCGCCGTGACGACCAATGTCGCGAGACACAATGATTGCATCATCTGCTTTTAGGTTCTTTACTGATATACCGTTATGTAAAATACGGCCAACGCCTGTGGTATTAATAAAAACTCCGTCAGCACAGCCTTTTGGCACGACTTTGGTGTCACCGCAGACAATCCGTGCTCCTGAGTTTTTAAGTTCTGTGGCCATACTGCTGACAATTGTTTTCAAGTGGCTAATTTCAAAGCCTTCTTCAATAATAAAGCTACAACTTAAGTATTGTGGCTCCGCGCCCATCATCGCCAAATCATTAACGGTACCTGCGATTGATAATTTACCAATATCGCCACCAGCAAAGAATAGTGGCGATACAGTAAAGGAGTCGGTGGTAAAGGCTATTTTTCCATTAACATTCAGTACGGCAGCATCTTCCTCGCTGCGTAATATTGGGTTGTCGAAGGCTTTAAAGAATAGGTCGATAATTAAACGGCTCATCTCTTTGCCACCACCACCGTGGCTGAGCTGTACTCGCTTCTTGCTATTTAATTCGCTCATTAAATGACTCCATTATATCGATAATACGCATTACAAGCACCTTCAGAGCTGACCATACAACTACCTAGTGGCGTCTCGGGGCTACACCCTCGGCCAAAGACTTTACAGTCTTTGGGTTTACACAGTCCTCTCAAAATATCACCACACTGGCAAGCTTTATGATCGTCTATTTCTTGAGTCGGTAATTGTTTAGCGTAAATTCGCTCGGCATCTCTATGAGCAAATTCTTCTTTTAACATGAGCGCAGAGTCAGCAATCGGCCCAAGTCCTCGCCACCGAAAGTGTGGCCTAAGCGTTAAGTAGTGATTAACCATAGCTTGCGCGGTTAGATTGCCGTCTTCAGAAACAGAGCGGCTATATTGGTTTTCAAGTTGTGTACTAGAGGCTACTTTCTGGCGAACAATCATTAAGATAGATTGCATGACATCAACTGGTTCAAAGCCAGATATGACCAAAGGAGTGTGGTAATTATCCACCGTAGGACGATAAACCTTTGCACCGCTGATAACGCTAACATGAGCTGGGCCAATGAATGCGTTAACTTTAACGTTGGGATCCGCCATTACGGCATCAATGGCTGGTGGCACAAGTACGTGATTAATATGAAAGAGCAGGTTATTAATATGTCGTTTTTCTGCTTGGTCAATCAGTACCGCAGTCATTGGTGTAGAGGTTTCAAAACCAATGGCGAAAAATATCACTGTTTTATCTGGATTCGTCGTCGCGATGGTTAAGGTATCTAAAGGGTCATAAATAGGTCTAATATCACAACCTTTGGCTCTGAACTCCGCCAGACTTCCCTGTGAACCAGGAACGCGGATCATATCTCCTAGTGTCACGAGAATGGTGTTAGGTAGGCTAGCCAGCGCCGCCGCATGGTCAATCCGCTCTTTAGGCATAATGCACACTGGGCAGCCTGGACCATGGATAAATTCAATATTATCAGGCAGTAATTGATTTAGGCCATATTTCATGATGGTGTGGGTATGGCCACCACATACTTCCATGATATTGATCTTGCCTTCAACCTGAATGGCTAATGAGGCGATTTCTGTGGCAAGGGAACGGATGACATCAGGGTCTCTGAAACCTTGGTAAAGATCGTTTAAGGCAATCATTAAGACTCCTTAGCTTCTTGTTCTAGCTTTTCAACAATCTCTTGATATAACGCTAAACTTTCCATGGCATCAGCTTTGTCAATCTTGTTCATAACAAAACCGATGTGAATAAGTACATAATCTCCAATGTTAAGCGGCTCTGCAATAAGATGGCTGCTGACTTTTCGTTTAACACCCATCGTATCGACAGTGACCGCATGCTCATCTTGATGGATCGATACAATCATAGAAGGGATAGAAAGACACATTAGGCTGCCACTCCTGTATGTCTTGCAAGCCAAGCTGTCACTTGATTGAGTGATTGCGGGTCTTTAACTGACACTTCCATTAACTCGACATTTGGATTGAGCTTTTTAAGCTGAGAGCGTGCTTCATCAATACTAAAATCAAAGTAAGGCAGTAGATCTGATTTAGTGATGAGCACAAGATCGGCCCGGCGAAACATTACCGGATATTTTTCTATTTTGTCATCACCTTCCGGTACTGATAGTAGAACGATGTTTTTGTGGGTGCCGACATCATAGCTCGCTGGACAGACGAGGTTACCGACGTTCTCAACAAAGCAGATATCCAGAGGGTCTAAATTTATATGGTGAAGGGCACTATGGACCATAAATGCGTCTAGGTGGCAGGCTGCGCCAGTTTGGATCTGATAAGCCTCAATACCTTTAGCTTTGAGTCTATCGGCATCTCTAGATGTTTCTAAATCACCCTCAATGACCGCATATTTAAGGTAAGTATGTTCATGTAAATGTTCAAGAAGCGTGGTTTTTCCACTTCCAGGGCTACTCATTATGTTAAAAGCTGCCACTCCTTTGGCATCGAAGTGATCGCGATTATGCTGAGCTTCAATATCATTCTTATCCAAGATTTTGTGGATAACAGACAGTGTTGTTTTGTCATTAAGTTGCGGATTACTTGCGATATTATCGTCAACTTTAGAGTGCGAATGATCCGATGTTAAAAGGTGATCGTGACGGGTGATAGAACAGCCACAGTCTTGGCACATAGGTAACTCCGTTTATTGGTATGTTGTCTCATTGTCGGTTACGCATGGCTAATCGACCTTGATGTAAATCAGCTTTGCTTCTATTTATTTGTGATGTTGCTAGCATTTTCTCTAGGGGTGTGAATAGCGTGCCATAACTGGCCGAGGGAGATCCCCCCATCATTAATTGGGACGTTGTGGCTTGAAAGTAGGAGGTTTCCCTGTGCGGTTAACCGTTTCTCGCAACGCTCAAGCAGATAACGGTTTTGAAATACCCCGCCACAAAGTACGATAGGAGTATCGAGGTAGCCTTTAGCGTATGTACATACCCAATGGCATAAGGTGTCCATGAAAGTCTTTGCAATTAACCCTATGCGCTGCTGATTAAGGGGCGAATGTGTCACTGCGATAACAATCTGTTGCAACAGAGCTGCGCTATCCCAGAGTGAAGTAGATTGTTCAATATTTTTCAACCCTGTATTTAAGCCAGTATAATTCGAGCCTGCATTAATCAAGTCAGTATTGGTCGTCACACTGTTGGCAGCCGTTTCGATTAGCATTCCAGCCTGGCCTTCATACTGTATATGTGTAACTAGCCCGAGTGCCACGGCCACTGCATCAAATAGCCGTCCTACTGAAGAGGTCCTAATACAGCTGTTTGTCTGCCATATCTTAACTAAATTATTAAATGTTGCAGGAGGTAGTGCATTTATTGCTGGAATATTGAGGTTTATAATCTCTTGCGATGAATATTTTTCAAGTAAGATTGCCAGTAAAACTCTTACTGGTTGCTTGATAGCCTGTTCACCTCCAATAAGCGCAAAGCTTTTAACGCTGTTGATACGTTGATACTGATTAATATTACAATGCAGCACTTCTCCGCCCCATAAAGTATTGTCATCACCTAAACCTGTTCCATCAAAGCTAAAGCCTAGCACCGGCGTTGTGAGCTTATTGGCAGCCATTACGCTTAACACGTGAGCATAGTGGTGTTGCAATGAGCTTGTTTTGTTTATGGATTGCGACAAAGCCCATCGACTGGTGGTGTAATCAGGGTGGCTATCGTGGACTAATTGGCTGGGAATAAATCCGTATAATCGAGAGAAGGTATCGAGGGTGTGGTGAAAGTATTCTTCAGCTTCTATCGATACCAGATCGCCGATGTGAGGGCTAAGAAACAGGTTGTGATTAAAGCCAAAGCAAATCGTGTTTTTTTGCTGAGCTCCAAGTGCAAGAATGCTTTCTGTTAGAGGTTGATCACTATAAAAAGAAAGTGGAGCATAGCCTCTTGCTAAGCGAAGCACTTGTTGTTTGTCATTTATCAACTGTACCACGCTATCGTCACAGCCATTTAAGATAGGCCTGTTGTGATCTAAAATATTATCCACAACATGGGCAAGTTTACTCTTAATGGCTTCGCTATCTGTAATGATTGGTTCACCAGCAAGGTTTGCACTTGTCATGACTAAAGGCCGCCTAACACCAGTGAGTAATAATTGGTGTACAGGGGTATAGGGTAGAAATATTCCGAGGCTGTCTATATCTGGTGCAACTAGGTCACTAAGTTCTGTACAAGGACTGTTTTGGCTATTGAATGATTGATTATCTATTGTTCGACTAGCTGTTAGGTGGCTATCTATTAATTGCTTATCTAATTGTTGTCTATCTAGTGCTAACTTGTCGAATGGCTGTGTAGACTCAGCAACGGACAGAACACGATTGTTAGTAGATAGTTTAGTCGTTAGGTCTGCACTTTGATTAGTAGCTGGATTAGTAGCTGGATTAGTCGTGATTTTACGCATCAGCGTAATAGGGCGCTGAGCGCTGCATAGCGTTTGCCATTCAGCTGCACTCCCCGTGACTAGCTTGGCTGCAGCTTCAATATCTTCAACCATAACGGCAAAAGGTTTCGCTGGTCGAGTCTTTCGCTGGCGTAATAGGCTAACACTGTTGTGATTTGTAGCATCGCAGACCAGATGAAACCCACCGATCCCTTTAATGGCTAATATCTTGCCTGCAATCAGTGCATTAATCGCATCTTCCAGTGCGCGTTCTTTAGTGCTTTGCACCGTTAGATCGTTTGTTTTAAAACTTAACTGTGGTCCGCACTGAGGGCAGCTGACGGGCTGCGCATGGTAGCGCCTGTCCATAGGGTCCAAATATGCACGTTTACACGCTTCGCACATGTAAAAATTTGCCATTGCCGTATTGGGTCTATCATAGGGCAAGGCGTTGATCAGTGAATATCTAGGTCCACAATTAGTACAATTGGTGAACGGGTATCGATAATGGCGATTATTGGGAGCGGCGATTTCATCAAAGCAGTCTTTGCAAGTGCATATATCTGCTGGCACGGCAACGGCAGCTGAGCTCTCTTTTTCACTATGGACAATATTAAAGTCATTACATGTATCGATAGTTGTCATTGAAGTGACAAGGATATTGTCGATACGTGCGAGGGCGGGCGGTTGATCTCGAAAGGCGGCTTCGAACTTAACCAGGTCAATAGGGCGCCCCTGCGCTTCAATTGTGACGCCTTCACTGTTATTGAGCACGCTACCGGTTAAGTTCAGTTCATGAGCTAAACGGTAAACATAGGGGCGAAAACCGACGCCTTGAACGATGCCGGTGATCTTTATGTGTAAACGATTTTTGCTCAGATTCTTGGTCATAGATCCTGTCACAGGTATTTTTATGAGTACTGTTTATGAGTCGTCACTATAAGTACTTATTATAAATGGCTAATATTATCCATGTTAGCCAGTGCTATTATTCAGTCTTGTTTTGCAGTCATGATATGTGTACTTAGTGTCTACGCTGTTTAAGGTACAAAGCACCAGCAGCAAGGTTTAGTCCATCAAGATCCATTAGCGTATTAGTATTGAGATTAAAGTTTTTACCCAGTCGTAGAGCGACCCTTTCGGCCAAAACTTCATTGGCAAAACTACTGCCTGCGATCACCACTGACTTAATGCTGATATTTTGATCTAAGTGCTCAATCCAATTACAAATATAATCAGCAAAAGAATCGTGCATACCAAAAGCGAGTTTATCGATATTATCCGCTTCAGCGAGCCTAAAGCTGATAATCGTGCCCAGTGTCTTGCACCAGTTTAAACTCCTAAATGCTTCGCCTCTGGTTAGAGGAAAATCAATTCTAGGCGCATTTGCTCCCTTGTGGCACATAGCGCGAGCAACGACAAAGTCACAAAGTGCAGTTTTAGTTAAAAGAGCAGTTTTGCTTAATGGCGCACTGTGACTTGGCTGAGTTGCTTGTATTTGACTTGCTGCGCCAAGAAAAACGGCAGCAATGGCCCATAAAGACTCAATATTGTTGGTAGGCTTGGTAAGTTTTAACGACAACAGTTTCAAGTAATCATCAGGATATTGAGTTTTAAATTTATCCAATAAGGGCTTTTGCGGTGATAACTCAAGCTGATGCACGATGTCGTAGCCGTTGTCAGGCATGCTTGGAAATTCAAAAAATAATTCAAGCTGTTGTTTGCCATCTAAAGAGACTATTTGACTCGTACTTGTTTGACTAAAATACAAAGCAGCCACGCACTTAGGTTTTTTCTCAGTGATGGTCACGCTATGAAGTGCACAACTAGCTGCACTACTTACCGCTGTAATTGCATTGTCTTTATTTGTTTCGCCTTCATTAATGTTGGTTAGATTAATGCTGGGGTGATTAGAGCTGATTTCAATCTGTTTATCATGCCAAAGAGCTTTGTAATGACCAGCCACGGCATCATCATGTAAAGGTTGACGCACTGCATCAAAAATTTGTGCGTGGTTTGATGCTGGTGTTTGAATAAGCGACCATTTTGCTTCAACCATGGCAATCTTGGGATGAGTGCTGTTAGCGATATAAAGGTAATCGACACCTTGTTGTCTAAGAATTTCGCAGATAACCAACAATAAGCGTGAGTTTGCAAAACTGATTTCATATAAGGGTTGGTTTAGTCGAGGGTGGTTGTGGATAGGTCGAGCTTTAATCAATGGTTTTTCGATACTTGAGAGTGCAAGTATTTGGCTATCGTTAACACAAAAATGTGCATGTAGATTATTTGGGTTGCAGATCACCAATTGTTGGCGAGTGTCTAACGGCGCATTTGCGATAGGATTAAAACTAATAATAGGGCCAGCACCAATACTTTCGATAATACTAGCGCCAATACTCTTGCTAATGTTATCGCCAACATTATTGTTAATATTATCGCTCATGCTAGCGTGGGGCAGTGCTATTGCACCTAGCCTATCAAGTTTTTTCACTAAGGCTTTAGCATCACTTAAAGAAACAGCTTGCTGGACAGGAGAGATCCGGGTGTGAGCCTGACAACAGGGGCAATTAAATCCAATGTTTCCAAAGTGTGCAGCTTGGTTATCACCAAACTGAGGTTGGCAATGCTGACAATACTCAAGTTCAAGTTTTGCCGCTGGAAGGAGTTTTTTAGTGCCAACAGGGCTGTCAATTACAATGATTTGAGGCTTTACAAGCCACGCTGAAATCAAGAAGTCTTGAGCGATGGCATCGGCTAGTTGTTCAAGTTGTGCCTGCTCACCTTGCGCCTCAATATAGTAAAGATTATCGTGTTTTCCTATGGTTACATCATATTGATCATTTTGTAGGTATTGATTACAGAGGTGCCCATAAAAGGGCACTTCTCGGGTACAATTAAACTCAAATCTAATATTCTTCATCTGAAGTTAAGCCACGTTTGTAGGAATCGGGAATAAGGCTGTTGATATCAATGTGTGCAATGCGTTGGTGAGTGAATCCTAGAGAGTCCATATGACGCATTAAGGTTTGTTCCATCAAAGGCACCGCAGCCTGGATCTGTGCCGTCAATCCAAGAGTCATAGGTTCAAGTACTGTGGGTGTTACACCTAACACAAAGGTTTTTGGTCTGTCGCCAACCATATCCATCATGATCAGGGTTTGTAGCATTTCAACTTCATGGGCACTGCCTTGCCAATCAATTTCAGGCGGTGCTTTATCAAAATCGAAAAAATAGACTTCTCCTGGGGCAACACCGTTCGCGTTTACTGTATCAACGACGATGAGATAGTCATATTTACACAGTGTTGGAATGAGTCCTTGGGCAAGTGTTCCACCATCGAGTAAGTCGAGTTGATCTACGGGGTGGTGGAAACGATAGTTTTCTTGGATATAATTGACGAAATGTACGCCGATGCCCTCATCGGCGTACAGGACATTGCCAATACCAAGTAGCAATATCTTCATGTTTTCCTTTTATTTTTTCTTATGGTAATCGTAGCCTGAGACAATAGAGTCGACAGAGTTATGCTTAAATCGAATGCCTGACCAAACTGCCATATACACGTGTATTACCACAAAGATGATAAATACCCAGGTAAGGTAGTGGTGCCAAATTCGTACTGGTGCTAATCCACCTATCAAAGCCGTTAACCAATTAGCCATTGGCGCAAGTAAACCACCTAGACCTTCGTGATATACATTGGCATATAAGACTAGGCCTGTAATGCTGATCAGCAATGCAACCACTGATATTGCAAAGTAAGTCACGAACTGCAGCGGACCATAAACCCCAGCTTTGTCTAAATGTCCCATCCAAAGGTAAGACTTAAGCTGAGTGATCCAGCTTTTTACACTCATGACATCTTTAAACGAACGACGCTCGATATCACTCTTACCAAAAAAGAACAGGTAAGCGCGCACTATTGTTATCGCGACTAACAAAAAGCCAAAGATCTGGTGAGCAGCACGAATATACCCTTGCACTAATATGTCAGAACTTTCTGGCGCGACTAAAAATGGCCAGGAAATATAAAAACCAGTGACAATGAGTACAAAAATGGCTAAGGCTCTTAGCCAGTGGAATATTCTTATCGCAGCACCAAAAATCAGTTCCCTTTGGTAGAGCGCAGATTGAGTTGCCATGTTATCCCCCTTGATTAGAATCCGTTGGGATCAATTTTAAATTCACCGAGGTTTTGCCCTTTGTAGTCCATGACATGCACTGCGCACGCCATACAAGGATCAAATGAGTGAATTATGCGGATAACCTCTAAAGGTTTGGTTGGATCTTCAAGCTGTAAGCCAATAAGCGAGGCTTCATACGGTCCCATTTTTCCTTCGGCATCAATGGGACCTGCATTCCAAGTCGTTGGTACTACCGCTTGATAGTTTTCAACTTTGCCATCTTTAATTCGGATCCAGTGACTGAGCATTCCTCGCGGCGCTTCGATCATGGCATGACCCACGTACTCTTTGCTTGAATCGATCTCCGGTTTCACGTAAGTCGTTTCATCTGACTGCATATTGGTTAACATGGCATCGAAGGTTTTAAGGCCTTCTTGTGCAACGATTACCGTTTGCAACATACGTGCTGCGGTGCGGCCGAGCGTTGTGAATAACGCTTCAACAGGCAAGCCCGTTGTTTCTAGTAAATCATTTACTGCATCGACGACAACGGGATTACCTCGAGCATAACTCACTAATAAACAGGCTAACGGTCCGACTTCAACTGGCTCGCCGTTATATCGTGGAGACTTAACCCAGGAGTATTTACCATCGCCATCAATTGTCGGCAATTTGCCATAGACAGTTTCTCTTTCAACAAAGCCGGTATAGTCAGGAATTGTAGTCCCATCGTATGGGTGCTGCGGCGCATCGGCTTTGTACCAAGCATGGGTAACATCTTCTTCTATTTGCTGAGGGTCTAAGTCGCTCACGTTAGCAAGATCGCCGTTCATGATAACGCCCTGATTAAACAGGTATTGACCGTCACCTAGTAAGAAGTCATCAGTCGCGAGGAAGTTTGTTATATTAACGCCACCTAGCACACTAGGTTCAGTACCAAAGGCCGCAGCGGCCATAACAATGTCCGCCTTGTATGCACGAATGATGAAATCATTAACGAACTCATGCTTCTGCTTCCACTCTTGTAAACGAGCTGGGCTCAGCATGTCACGTACAGAGGTGACGCCACCGACGACAACAGATTGTGGGTGAGGTGATTTCCCGCCAAATATGGCCAGCATCTCAGCGGCAACACGTTGAACTTCTAGCGCTTTAAGGTAGTGAGATAGGGCGATTAGATTCTGCTCTGGTGTAAACCTATAGGTGCCGTTGCCCCAATATGCATTGGCAAAAGGTCCCAATTTTCCTGTTTCAACAAGGCCAGCAACTCGCTCTTGTACGGCTCTGAGATCACCTTCGCCCGCTGCGATAGGATTCTCGGTATACTTTAACGCTTCTTGAGCTGCCAATGCTGGGTCTGCGCTCAGTGCTGAGACAACATCGACCCAATCTAAACCATGAAGGTGATAGAAATGGACAATATGGTCGTGCATGTACAGTGATGTTTGCATTAAGCTACGAAGATACTTTGCATTTAGCGGGATCTGCACGCCTAGTGCATTTTCAACGGCTTCAGTACCACAGCGATAATGTGAATAGGTACATACACCACAAATTCTCTGTACGATTAAGCCGACGTCCATAGGCGTGCGGCCTTTGAGGATCACCTCAATACCACGCCATAATGTAGATGATGACCACGCTTTGGTAATAACATTGTTTTCGTTGACTTCGACTTCGACTCGTAAGTGTCCTTCAATACGAGTGATTGGATCTATGACTACACGTTTGCTCATGATTATTCCTCTTCAGGTTTGGCAAAAATACTGGCTACAGCATGTGCGCCAATTCCGACAACAGTTGCACCTAAAATGACCGCACCTACAGTGTCTGCAGTGGCATCAAGGCTATGCAATTCTTGCCTTCCCAAGGGTTGTTCAAAGTCAGCCATTTCGTCCCAAAAGTTGGGCTCAGAGCAACCAATACAGCCGTGACCTGCAAGCACTGGCCAGCTCGTATGGTGATTAAATCTTTCTGTCGGGCAGTTGTTATAGGTGTATGGGCCTTTACAGCCAACCTTATATAAGCAGTAGCCATCTTTAGCGCCTTGATCGCCAAACTCCTCAACAAACTCACCAGCATCAAATCGACCTCGACGTTCACAGTTATCATGTACTCGAGCGCCGTATGCCCACTTAGGACGATTGAACATATCAAGTGCAGGCAGCTTGCCAAACATAATGAAGTACATCAGTGTACCGACAATGTTCTTTTCACTTGGTGGACAACCACCTAAGTTGATGACGGTTCTATCAACCACTTCATAAACGCCTTTTGCCCCAGTAGGATTAGGGGCTGCGGCTTGAACGCCTCCAAAAGCTGCGCAGGTGCCGACAGAGATAATGGCGGCAGCGCCTTCTGCTGCTTCTTTAACAATGTGCATCCCAGTGTGGCCTTTACAACCAACCGTTAAATAAGCACCATTATTTGCCGTCGGTATCGCACCTTCAACCGCCAGTAAGTAGTTACCTTTATAGGCCTCAAGTGCATGCTCAAGATTCTCTTCTGCTTGCCAACCGGCTGCAGCCATTAATGTTTCGTGGTATTCAAGAGAAACGTAATCGAAGATTAATGTATCTAAATTAGGGGTATCGGTTCGAATAAGAGATTCAGAACAGCCAGTACACTCAGCCATATGTAACCAAATGAGCGGCACTCTATCTGCCAGTTCTGCCGCTTCTGCTACTAAGGTACTAAAAGGCAGTGGCAGGGCGAGCATTGCTGTTACAGCTGCACTCCATTTCATGAAGTCACGGCGAGTGATGCCGTTTTGTTCCATTTTTTGCTGTAGCGTTTCACCATTTCGAGGCTCTAGCTTACGAAGTTGCTCTATTCGCGCCAAACCTTGTTGATAAAGGGCTTCATGTGTTTCCATGGTTAAACCTTTTTAATTTATAAGGAATGTGTTCAACGAAAACCAGTTTAGGCCACAAAAAGCGAGTTATTGTTGATGTGCGTCAAACTTTGCCGACCTTTGAGCCATACTACACAGACCAGTTTTGGCTCACTTGAGCTAGATCATTAAAATATAACTAATAGGGACAAAATGACCCGTAACGCCATGGTGTGTGATCTATGTCACGCTTATTCTAGGTGCAATATCTGACAAGATATTAACAATCTGGCTGATTTTAAGTGATTGATTCATCTGTGGGAGCTTGTTTTTGCTGGAGGTTTGTCAACGAATTGTTGCATTTGAGGGCTGTAAAGTGTCAGTGTAAGTCGACGATTTATTAGTAGAACATGTTTTAGTTGGCAGTGCGCTAGTAGAGTTTATTCCAGTGGTCTTTGATTCAGTCGACTTTATTTCGGTGGGCTATATTTTAGTTGGCTTTGATTTGTTTTGTCGGGTATCCGCGGTATTTTAGTTGACAGTAATGAATGAAAAATAAACAGGTATTTACATCGTAAAAAAGCCTCTCAAATGAGAGGCTTTTTTTTAAGCGTAAATCTGCGCTATTTTTTCTAAGCAGTTAGCTTAGAAGTTTGCAGATTTTGGAGAGCGTGGGAATGGGATCACGTCACGGATGTTAGAAACACCAGTAACATAAGAGACCAAACGCTCGAAACCTAGGCCGAATCCAGCATGAGGTACTGTGCCATAACGACGTAGGTCGCGATACCACCAGTAGTCTTCTTGGCTAAGTTCCATTTCAGCAAGGCGTGCATCAAGTACATCTAAACGTTCTTCACGCTGTGCACCACCGATGATTTCACCAATACCTGGCGCCAATACGTCCATTGCAGCAACTGTTTTACCGTCGTCATTTAAGCGCATGTAGAAGGCTTTAATGTCTTTCGGGTAGTTTTTAACAACAACAGGCGCTTTGAAGTGCTCTTCAGCAAGGTAGCGTTCGTGCTCTGAATGTAAGTCGATACCCCATTCAACGTCATACTCAAAGTCTTTGTCGCACGCTTTAAGAATTTCGATCGCATCAGTGTAATCGATTTGAGCAAAGTCGCTGCTTACAAATGCTTCTAAGCGCTCAATAGCTGTTTTCTCAACACGTTGAGCGAAGAACTCAAGATCATCACGGCGCTCTTCAAGAACGGCTTTAAAGCAATACTTAAGCATATCTTCAGCAAGCTTAGCGGCGTCATCTAGATTGGCGAAAGCCACTTCAGGTTCAACCATCCAAAATTCAGCTAAGTGACGGCTAGTATTTGAGTTCTCAGCACGGAATGTAGGACCAAAGGTATAAACCTTTGATAGTGCACACGCGTAAGTTTCAGCATTAAGCTGACCCGATACCGTTAGGAACGACTCTTTACCAAAGAAATCTTCGCCGTAATCAACTGTGCCTTTATCGTTACGAGGTAGGTTTTCAAGATCTAGAGTAGAAACACGGAACATCTCACCAGCACCTTCGGTATCAGAAGCTGTGATTAGTGGCGTTGATACCCAGATATAGCCTTGCTCGTTATAAAAGCGGTGGATAGCTTGTGATAAGCAGTTACGTACTCGTGCAACTGCACCAATAATGTTAGTGCGCGGACGTAGGTGTGCAAGCTCACGTAAATGCTCAATTGAGTGGCGCTTAGCAGCCATTGGGTATGTGTCTGGATCTTCAACCCAGCCAGCAACCTCAATGTTGGTCACTTGCATTTCAAACGCTTGACCTTTACCTGGAGACTCAACAACTTCACCTGTCATCACGACAGAGCAACCAGCAGTAAGCTTTAACACTTCGTTGGTGTAATTTTCTAGATTATTCGGCACAACACCCTGGATAGGGTCGAAACATGAACCGTCATAAACAGCTAGAAATGAGATCCCAGCTTTAGAATCGCGGCGGGATCTTACCCAACCACGCACTGTGATTTGCGAACCGATCGCAAAGTCACCTTTAAACACAGAAGCGACAGATGTAATGCTCATTGTTGCTTAGTTCTCCAACGAAACGTTTTTGTAAATAATTTGGAGGTTTATATTACCTGTATAAACGCTTTTCTCAAGTGGAAAGTAGGGTATCTTCGTACCTAAATTGTTATTCTGACGACAATCATGACAAAAACTAAGGATAGTAAGCATGAATAGAACAAAATTGTTTCAGTTTATCCTGTCGGCGCTATCGATTATCGGCTGGTCATTGGCGATTTATGCACTAATGATTTTTGATAAGGCTCGGCCTGATACGGCAATTGGATACTATCAAAGTCATGGTGCATCCGTACGATTTGAATGGGACCCGACACAAACGGTGCTCCTTGAGCATATTATTTGGGTCTGTGCGGCAGTGAGTTTTATCAATATGGGGTTTAACTTGTATATTTCACGTCAGAGCCATATTAGCTGGTGGGTAAACATCCCTTTGTTATTTTTGTGCTCGTTAGCGGCGGGTTTATACATTCGCTTTGTCGTGTAGAAGGTTACGGCTTTCATTTTAAACTGTTGTCGCTATGTTCTATTTAGATTTAATGCGCTATAGATGTTAGCAAGCTTTAGGTATAAAGAGCTTAAGATTCAGAATGTTTATCATGTAGAGAAGCTTAGAGAAGTCTAGATAAATGTAGCGAGCCTTAGGTTTTGAAGCATAGATGCAGCCTCTGTATAAAAATTAACGTTCCGCTCTGGTGCTAAGTTGCCGACAAAGGAGGTCGATCATCGCAGCAGTCGCTCCCCAAATAAAATGCTGCTTATAGGGAATAAAGTGAACAGGGTAGAGAATACCCTTACGGCTAAACCTTTGTGTATGGCGGTTATAAGCCTGCATTAAAAAAGTCAGCGGCACAGTGAAATACTCATCAACCTCCCCGGGATCAATAATAGGCGTAAATGTTTGTTTAACGATGCCGACAAAGGGGGTGATCTCAAAACCCGTAAAGGTTTTATGGGGCGGGAGAGCACCAATCACCTCCACATTGTTGCTGAGTAAACCAATCTCCTCTTCGGCCTCTCGTAATGCCGTTGCTTGATAGCTTGCATCTGATTGCTCAACTTTGCCGCCAGGAAAACTAATCTGCCCTGGGTGGGCGCGAAGGTGTGTGGGTCTACGGGTCAATATAAGCTCGAGTCGATTATTGACTTCATACAAGGCGATTAGTACCGCGGCTTGACGAAGGTCGTGATCTAACTCTATTAAATCAAGATCTGGTAAAGCATTAAGAGTGTACCTGAGCCTAAACTCCACCAGATCCATAATTTGTCCTTTACGATGACTCCTTAACGGAGTGTTAATATCCGACTTATTAACGGTTTAAGTTAGCAAGAACGGGCAATATACGGCTGATTTTATCAAAACTCTCCTGATACTCAGCATCGACCTCTGAATCAGCGACGATACCGCCTCCAGCCCAGCAATGCATTATTCCCTGAACACTGTTATAAGTCCCGTTATGAGGAGTCAGAGCCGTGGCATTGTCCCTTTGCGCAACTAAAGTGCGGATAGTGATGCTGGTATCCATAGTACCGTCTTGGCTTATATAGCCTATAGAACCACAATAGAGACTTCTCCTAGAGGGTTCAAGCTCTTCAATAATAGACATCGCTCTAATTTTTGGGGCACCTGTTATCGAACCACCAGGAAAACAGGCCCTTAATAGATCGGTAGGATTGAGTTCGGGTTTAAGTCTCGCGGTAACGGTGCTAACAAGGTGATGAACTGCAGGAAAGCTTTCAACCTCAAATAAGTGAGGTACAGCAACACTGCCAGGGGTTGCTACTTTACCAATGTCATTACGAAGAAGATCGACAATCATTACATTCTCAGCCCGATCTTTTTCTGAAGCCTGTAGTTGAGCGGCAAGCTCATTATCACGGCGAGGATCAGCACTTCTTGGCAAGGTACCTTTAATCGGCTTGGTTTGAACCTCACCCTGTTTGTGCTGAATAAAACGCTCTGGAGAGATGGAAAGTAGTGCGTGGCTCTCTAAACGAATAAACGCTGAAAAGGGAGCACTATTACTCTCGCGCAATGCTTTATAAGCCTGCCATTCATTACCCGTATACAAGGCACTAAAACGTTGAGTTAGGTTAATTTGATAACAATCGCCACTAAGTAGATAGGCCTGCACCTGAGCGAATTTCTGTTTATATGCCTGTTCAGAAAGCTGATTACACCATTGGCCGTTAAGTTTAAAAGGCTCATTAATGATAGGGCTATCTTGCTGGCCTTTAAGTTTACGACCTGTATGCTTTTGAATGGCTTTATTTAATGAACCGGTTGCAATTAGCTGATTTAATCTCAGTTCAAGTGCTTCTAAAGCGTGTTGCGATTGATAATGAACCAGTTGCCAGTTTTGGGTTTTATAGTCAAAAATCAGCGCCCAGTCGTAACACCCTAGATTCATCTCTGGTAGCGAAGTATCGTTTTTCGCAATGTCGGGTAGGTTTTCAATGCACCGAGCAAGATCGTAACTAAAACTGCCCATCAGCCCGCCACTAAAGATGAAGGGGCTGCGTTTTTGCGTAGGATAGTATTCTGTTAATAAATCATTTAATAGCACAAAAGGATCGTGACTCGATACAGATTGCATTACATTGATTGCTGTCTGATTTATTGCTATCTGGTTTGTATCATCACTTACGTGGTGCTTATCAAACGCAAACAGCGGCTGTCTGTTCGTTGAGCGAGTAATAGTAGTTGATTGACCATGGTTTACTATGGTGGCTACAGGCTCGGCGCAGATCACATCGAATTTAGCATCAATGTGATTGGCATTCGCGGAGTCGAGTAAAATAGCCCAAGGTAAATCTGAAAAATACTCAAATAATTCAGTAGTGCTTAAATTCCAATCAAGACGCTTAGAAAAAACTGCATTTTGCGCCAATGTGTTCATCTATTAACCCTATCTAAAATGTGATGTTTAACTCAAAGTCGCGAAAGAGTATCATATTGCTTACACAAGTAATAAAAACAAAACACGTGAGCGTTAATGGTGACTGGAGTCATTCATAAATCACAAAAGCTGATGTGATTTCAGCCGATTAAATAAGTGTCTGATAAAAAAGGAAGTGTCTGTGAGCAAAGAAGTCCCTGTAATCAAGCAAGCCGATCTCATTGAAAGCGTTGCTGATGCCCTACAATATATCTCTTATTATCACCCAAAAGATTTTATCGATGCGATGAACGATGCTTACGAACGTGAGCAAAGTGCAGCGGCTAAAGATGCAATCGCCCAAATTCTTATCAATTCTCGTATGTCTGCAGAAGGTAAACGTCCGCTTTGCCAAGATACCGGTATTGTGACATGTTTTGTCAAAATCGGTATGGGTGTGCAATGGGATAAAACGGACTTAACTGTTCAAGAAATGGTTGATGAGGGCGTACGCCGCGCGTATACCAATCCTGATAACCCGCTGCGTGCATCAATTGTTGCCGATCCTGCTGGTGGCCGTAAGAACACTAAAGACAATACACCGTCAGTTGTACACGTTGAAATGGTGCCTGGTAACCATGTTGATGTGGCCATTGCAGCCAAAGGCGGTGGCTCTGAAAATAAGTCCAAAATGGCGATGCTAAATCCGTCTGATGATATTGCCGCTTGGGTAGAGAAAACCCTTCCAACAATGGGAGCGGGTTGGTGTCCACCAGGTATGCTGGGTATCGGTATCGGTGGTACAGCAGAAAAAGCCGCGGTTATGGCAAAAGAGTCATTAATGGATCCTGTTGATATTCATGAACTACAGGCGCGCGGCGCCGAAACAACAGATGAAAAACTTCGTTTAGAGATTTTTGAACGCTCAAACAAGTTAGGTATTGGCGCGCAAGGGCTTGGCGGTGTGACGACGGTACTCGATATTAAGATTAAATCTGCGCCAACTCATGCGGCATCAAAACCTGTAGTGATGATCCCAAACTGCGCTGCAACTCGTCATGTTCATTTCCACTTAGATGGCACAGGTCCTGCTGAATTGACTCCCCCGTCACTAGCTGATTGGCCTGAAATTACCTGGGAAGTGGGCGAGAGTGTACGCCGTGTTGATTTAAACACTGTCACTCAAGCTGAAATGGAGCAGTGGCAGAGCGGTGATACTTTATTGCTTAACGGTAAGATGTTGACCGGTCGAGATGCGGCACATAAACGAATTCAAAGCTTAATTGAAAGCGGCGAAGGTCTGCCAGAAGGCGTCGATTTTAAAGGCAAGTTTATTTATTACGTTGGCCCTGTTGATCCTGTTGGCGATGAAGTTGTGGGTCCAGCTGGCCCAACTACTGCAACACGTATGGATAAGTTTACTGACCTGATGCTTGATAAAACGGGCCTAATGGGCATGATTGGTAAAGCTGAACGTGGTTCTGCAACCGTTGAATCGATTAAACAACATAAATCATGTTACTTAATGGCTGTAGGCGGCGCTGCTTACCTTGTTTCTAAGGCGATTAAGAAAGCGCGTGTTGTGGCGTTTGAAGACTTAGGTATGGAAGCGATTTATGAGTTTGACGTTAAAGATATGCCTGTAACGGTAGCTGTTGACTCTGAAGGCGTAAATGCACATGAAACTGGGCCTGCTATCTGGAAGGTCAAGTTAGAAGGCGAATGTTGAGTTAACACTCAACATTCGTCCGTGATGACAAACTAGAGGGCATAAGTTTCGTTAACCACCTAGCGAATTGAGTCAGGTTAATAGTTTACTGACGGGTTATTCTAGTGGTGATAATGCTAGTGTAAATTTTTATATCCCCTTAATAATAATGGCTTAGGCGTATTGCTTAAGCCATTTATTTTGGCTAATGTGTCGAACATCTAGCAAAACATGCTGCCTAGTTTTAGTCGGCAAAATCAATCACAAATTGAACACTTACATCTTTTAACTATAAAAATAAGATTATAATGATGAAAAAAACTGCAATCATAATGGCGCTTGCGTCTGCAGGCATGGTTTTTAGCGCACAAGCCGCAACACCTACGCCTTTTACCGTTCAAGATTTAGTTAAAATGAATAAGCTGCATTCGGCGGCACTGTCAAATGACGGCACTAAAATTGTTTATGCCGTGAAAAATATTGATGCAGAAGGTGAGGCGACGACTGACCTTTATCTGCAAGATTTAAGCTCTACCACTGCTCAAGTAAAACAGTTAACCAGTGCAGCGGGTACCGAGCATAGCGTTACATTTGGTCCAAATGACAACAGCATTTACTTTTTAGCGGCACGTGATGGTTCAAGTCAGATCTATAAATTAGCACTCGATGGTGGTGAAGCCGTTCAGGTAACTGATTTTCCTCTCGATGTTGAAGGCTTTAAATTATCGCAAGATGGCAAACAAGCCGTTGTGAACATGCGTGTGTTCCCTGAGTGTAAGGATCTTGCTTGTTCTAAAGATAAGTTTACAGCAGAAGCGGAGCGTGACACTACTGGGCGTGAATATAAGCAGCTTATGGTGCGTCACTGGGATACGTGGAGCGATCATTCAAGAAGCCACCTGTTTGTGGCCCAGTTAAATGGTGAGAATGTAAATGGTGAGAAAGTGTCAACAGCTGTAGATGTGACTGCCGGCCTTGATACTGAAACACCGCCGAAGCCGTTCTCTGGTATGGAAGAGGTTACATTTACACCTGATGGTAAGCACGTGGTTTACAGTGCAAAGGCACCAGGTAAAGATCAAGCTTGGATCACTAACTACGATTTATGGCAAGTGAGCGTGGCTGGTGGTGAGGCTAAGAACCTAACTGAAGCGAATAAGGCCTGGGATGCACACCCTACGTATTCTGCTGATGGTCGTTATTTAGCGTATTTCGCCATGACAAAGCCGGGTTTTGAAGCTGACCGTTACCGCATCATGCTGCGCGACACGGTAACAGGCCAAGAAAAAGAAGTTGCACCACTTTGGGATCGTAGCCCAAGCTCTTTGGCATTTGGTAAAGACAACAAGACGTTATACGTTACCGCACAAGATCTTGGTCAGGTATCAATCTTTGAAGTGAACACCCAATTTGGTGATGTTAAAACTATCTACAATGAAGGTAGTAACAGCATTGTGGGCGTGAATAACGACAAGATTATCTTTAGTCATAAATCACTCGTAGAGCCAGGCGATCTTTATACGATTAACCTTGATGGTCAAAACCTTAATCGTTTAACAGATGTCAATAAAGACAAACTCGCTGAGATTAAATTTGGTGAATACCAGCAATTTAGCTTTAAAGGCTGGAATAACGAAGAGGTTTACGGTTACTGGATTAAGCCTTCAAACTACAAGGCGGGTGAAAAATATCCTATCGCTTTCCTAGTCCACGGTGGTCCACAAGGGTCATTCGGTAACTCGTTCAGCAGTCGCTGGAATGCACAGTTATGGGCTGGTGCTGGTTATGGCGTAGTGATGATCGATTTCCATGGTTCTACGGGGTACGGTCAAGCGTTTACCGATTCAATTACTCAGGATTGGGGCGGCAAGCCGCTTGAAGATCTGCAAAAAGGCCTAGCAGCTGTCACTAAGCAGCAAAAATGGTTAGATGCTGATAACGCTTGTGCGCTAGGTGGTTCTTATGGCGGTTACATGATGAACTGGATCCAAGGTAACTGGAATGACGGCTTTAAGTGTCTAGTCAACCACGCTGGTTTGTTTGATATGCGTTCTATGTATTATGTTACCGAAGAGCTATGGTTCCCTGAGTTCGAGTTTGGCGGTACTTATGACAAGAACAAAGAGCTGTATGAGAAATTTAACCCAGTTAACTATGTCGAGAACTGGAAGACGCCAATGCTAGTGATCCACGGTGAAAAAGACTTCCGCGTACCGTATGGTCAAGGTCTTGCTGCTTTCACTTATATGCAGCGCAATGGTATTCCATCAGAACTATTAATTTACCCTGATGAAAACCACTGGATTTTGAATCCTGACAACCTTGAGCAATGGTACGCCAACGTATTGGGTTGGATGGACCGCTGGACAGAGAATAAGTAAGCCTCTAGCTGATTTTTGATAAACAAAAAGCCAGAATTTAATTCTGGCTTTTTGTTTGAAAGAATAACTTAAGAGCGGTTTCTAGCAGTCTTTATCATATACTCGAACGCTATAGTCACGTATTAGGGTTGGCGAGCTATATTCAACATGGCATTCAAACTTCCCAGCTGTTATATCCCTGAGCTTTTCTTGCCACTTTATTGGAACAATAGCCGTTGCCGATATGTGTCTCGGTAAACTGGTGAAAACAAACTCTGATGCGGGTAAGCCAAAGGCGATACGATAGTTTTGGTTGACGATGTCGCTAGAGGATAAGGGGGCTAATGGATAACCTAAACTGACATATAGTCGAGTCCCAGAAACATCGACAAAGTATTCACCCACCAATACGTCCCAGTTTTCATTGCCTCCACACTGGTAACTACAGCCTTTAAGTCGTTCAATGTTATCTATAGTGCTTTTACTGTAAACCAATTGATTTTGGGCACTGAGTTCTGCGGCAATACCTTGTAGCTGTGTAACTTGAGCATCACGGCTAAAATCGATAAATTTGCTGGTAGCAACAACGCTGATAATCCCCATAATAACGATGACGACCACCAACTCTATCAAGGTAAAGCCAGAATCTTTTGCTGGAAGGCAGGATTTTCGTGTCTGAAGCATCTTTTAAAGCTCAATATATGTAAAGCGCGCAAGGTTAACGATCAAACCTGCGGCTAACAAGTTACAAGCGATACATTGTGATACAAGTTCGTTGAAGTGTTAATGTGATCACGTTTTCAGTTGGCAATACTGGAGTGGATAGGCATGTGAGTCAGCTGCTAACAAGAGTTGCCATCACAGTTCTGGATGCCGTTACTGTACATATGTTCAAGCTGTGTTTTAGTTTTTCTTTTGCCGCCGTATGTGCTGAATGTTGCTAGCGTATTCTTGAGTATAAATAGGAGTGAAATAAATTGATTGGCAAATAGAATTATCACATATATTTAACTATTACTAATCAAATAACAAGATATTAGGGTTCTATATTTTTGATTGAACTGCTGATGTTGTGCCTGATAACAGCAAAAACCTTGATTTGGATCGCGTCAAAATAAAAAGGCCTGCTATCAGCAGGCCTTTCATAATTAGCTCATATTAGCAATCTAGTCCACTTCAAAAACTGATTGCCATAATGACAGCTTAGCTAAATTGGTTCATGGTGTTATCTTTACCCGATGCTTTCAGTGCCTGGTCGCCAGAGAAGTACTCTTTGTGATCATCACCCATATCAGAGCCGGCCATGTTTTGGTGTCTAACACAGGCGATACCTTGACGGATCTCCTTACGCTGTACGTTCGCCACATAACCTAGCATTCCTTGGTCACCAAAGTACTCTTTGGCTAAGTTGTCAGTTGAAAGCGCTGCAGTATGGTAAGTCGGTAGCGTAATCAAGTGATGGAAAATACCCGCTTCGCGAGCAGCATCTGACTGGAAGGTACGAATTTTCTCATCGGCTTGTACCGCAAGCTCAGTATTGTCGTAATCAACGCTCATTAGCTTGTCACGGTCATAAGCTGATACGTCTTGTCCTGCATCGTTCATGCTATCGAATACCTGCTGACGGAAGTTTAGCGTCCAGTTAAACGAAGGTGAGTTGTTATAAACAAGTTTTGCATTCGGCACCGTCTCGCGGATCTTATTAACCATTGCACCGATTTGAGCTACATGAGGCTTCTCAGTTTCAATCCATAGCAGATCGGCACCATTTTGTAGCGAGGTAATACAATCAAGTACACAGCGCTCTTCACCGGTTCCTGCACGGAATTTAAATAATCCGTTAGGAAGACGTGCAGGCTTAACAAGCTTACCGTTTTGCTGGAATACAACGTCACCGTTGGCGAGATTAGCTGGATTAACCGCTTCAACTTCTAGGAAAGAGTTGTACTTATCACCTAAATCTCCAGCCTCACTTGTGACGGCAATCTTCTGGGTAAGACCTGCACCTAAAGAGTCGGTACGAGCAACGATCACGCCATCATCGATACCTAGTTCAAGGAATGCGTAACGAACGGCATTAATTTTAGCGAGAAATTCAACATGAGGCACGGTTACCTTGCCGTCTTGGTGGCCACATTGCTTCACGTCTGATACTTGGTTTTCTAACTGAATACAGCAGGCACCCGCCTCAATCATCTGCTTAGCCATCAGGTAAGTGGCTTCTTCGTTACCAAAACCTGCATCAATATCGGCGATGATCGGTACAACGTGAGTTTCAAAGTTATCAATTTTAGCTTGAATTGCTGCTTTATCACTTGCGTTAGCGGCGTCTAGTTGACGAAATAGGCCACCTAGTTCACGAGCGTCGGCTTGACGAAGGAAAGTGTATAGCTCTTTAATTAACGCAGCGACAGAGGTCTTTTCGTGCATAGACTGATCTGGCAATGGACCAAACTCGCTGCGAAGCGCTGCAACCATCCAGCCAGAAAGGTAAAGGTAACGACGCTTTGTCGTCA
The DNA here is from genome assembly GCF_052977065.1 of Shewanella sp. 125m-1. Taxonomy (NCBI): domain Bacteria; kingdom Pseudomonadati; phylum Pseudomonadota; class Gammaproteobacteria; order Alteromonadales; family Shewanellaceae; genus Shewanella; species Shewanella sp. 125m-1. Next base: position 94,659 of record NZ_JBRILT010000005.1, on the reverse strand, counting down.
GTAGATGTTTTTTAATAGAGATCATTTTCTGCTGAGCAATAAATCCGTGCCAACAACCTAACGACTGAGTGTACTGCGATGAGTCCTTGTCGTAGTTTTCCATGTCTTCACGCATTATTTTTGCTGTGTACTTCGCAATATCTAAACCAGTTTGAAAACGATTTTGTAGACGCATACGGGCTACAGACTCAGGGTTAATTGCGTTCCAAGTACTACCTTCAGCATTAATCAAGGTAGCAGCTTCATCGATGTTTGATCTGTAATTTGTCATGTGTCTATTCCTTTAACAATATGATTAGCGGCGATTGATTACGTTGAAAATATTAGTTAGATTTGTTTAAATAAGTCTAATTTATAGTTTCTATTTTCGGTATTTACCTTATGAATATATCTCGTATTGATTTGAATTTATTAGTTTATTTGGATGTTTTACTACGTGAACGAAATGTTACAAGGGCGGCGGATCAGCTAGGAATAAGCCAACCAGCTATGAGTAATGGACTAAAAAGGTTACGAACGCTATTTGATGATCCGTTGCTCATACGTACAAGCCAAGGCATGACGCCAACTGAGCGAGCACAGGAGTTACAACCGACAATTAGTGAGCTGATTATTGGCTTAGAAAAAGCAGTTCAACCTAGAGCTGAATTTAATGCTGCAGAAAGTGAGCAAGTCTTTCGTGTGATGGCAAGTGACTACGCAGAAGCGACACTGATCCCGCCACTTATTGCTCGGCTTCGAACCGAAGCGCCAAATGTTATCTTAGATATTATGACTCCTAGTGACGTCAGCTTTCCCGATGTTGAACAAGGTCGAGTCGATATGGTGATTAACCGGTTTGACAGTATTCCTCAGTCATTTCATCAAAAAGTGCTCTGGAGTGATGACTTTAGTTGCCTGATTAGTAAAACAAATCCAGTACTCGAAAAGTTTTCGCTAGACAGTTACTTAAAAGCTAATCATGTCTGGGTCAGTAAAACGGGTATGGGGGTTGGTGTAGGAATGGATCCCGGTGATGTGCAGCGCTTAGGTTGGGTTGATGAAGCATTAACTCGGATAGGGGTACAGAGAAGGATCACCGTATTTACTCGTCACTATCAAGCGGCCTGTTTGTTGGCAGAACAACAAGATTTGATCGCAACCATACCAAGTAAAATGGCAAAGCAACATGAGAATAATGACCGTGTTTGCATCGTGCCACCGCCCTTTATTATTCAGCCTATAGCGTTAACTATGGCCTGGAGTCCTTTATTACAGCACAACCCTGCACATAAGTGGATGCGCAAACTTATCACACAGACGGCAGACAGCTTTGGGCGAGGCAATTTGCTTTAAGACACTAAAGTACTTTACTGATGTTTTATTACTCCAAAAGTGCATTTTAAATAACTTTGGTGAATAGTCAGAATAGAAACGATAAATTAGATAAATTAAGCTGTTCTAGTATAGGGTGAGTAATCATAGAGCGTGTTTCTTAATGCCCTGACAAGGTTTTGAGTAGGAATAACAATCCGCAGACACGGATAAAGGAAGCATTGAACTGGCCATATTGAACTGACAATAACTCATATACAGGGATAGATGGCCTGATAAATCAGAGAAAAAGGGCAAATTATGACAGCACGTATTCAAGTTGGCGGCCTACAAGTAGCGAAAGAACTTTGGGAGCTCGTAGACAAAGAGATCTGCCCCGGAACAGGGATCAACTCAACCAACTTCTGGAATAAATTTGAAGAGCTCGTCAATGATCTTGGCCCGATTAATCGTGCATTATTGGCTAAGCGAGAGCAGTTACAGTTACAGATTGATGAATGGCATCGCGGTCACTGTCATCACGAGCATGCAGACACACTTCAACAAACAAGCTCTACGATCTCTAATCCCAATACAGCACAAATATTCGCTGAATATAAAAGCTTTCTCTTTGACATTGGTTATTTGGTCGAAGAAGGCTGCCCTTTTAAAATTAGTACTGAAAATGTAGATCATGAGATCGCAAAACAAGCTGGACCACAGTTAGTTGTGCCGGTTAAAAATGCACGTTTTGCGTTAAATGCGGCCAATGCTCGTTGGGGAAGCTTATATGATGCACTTTATGGCACTGATGCCATTCCCCAGACCGCAGGGGCTGAGCTATCAAAGGACTATAATCCTGTGCGTGGCGCTAAGGTCATTTCATTTGCTAAGGCCCACTTAGATAACGCTGCACCTTTGGCCGTTAGCTCCCATAGCCTTGTGACTCAATATTTTATTGAAAATAACAGTCTACAAGCCAGGCTTGAGAATGGAACGCAAACAGGGCTTGCTAACCCTGAACGATTTGCGGGTTTCCAAGGAAATGAAGACAAGCCAACGGCTGTACTCATTGTGAATAATGGCCTGCATATCGAGATCCAAATAGACAGTAACCATCAGGTTGGAAAAACTGATTTAGCAGGGGTAAAAGATCTTTTAGTCGAAGCCGCTGTGACGACCATTATGGACTGTGAAGATTCAGTCGCTGCCGTTGATGCTGAGGATAAGGTTGAAATATACCGTAATTGGCTAGGTCTAATGCAAGGTAACCTTACGGCTACACTGAATAAAAATGGCCGTGAAATGGTTCGTCAATTAAATGATGACAGAGTTTATACCTCCGCCAGCGGTGAGCGCCTTACACTTCCTGGACGTAGTCTGTTGTTTGTTCGTAACGTCGGTCATCTTATGACAATAGATGCTGTGTTAGATAAGAACGGCGATGAAGTGCCAGAAGGCTTTTTAGACGGCATGGTGACAGTACTTGCAGCGATGCACGATCTTCAAGGCAATAACAACCAGCGAAGTAATAGCCGTAAGGGATCGGTAAATATCGTTAAACCCAAAATGCACGGCCCAGAAGAGGTGCAGTTTACCTGTGAGCTATTTACACGAATAGAAGATGCACTCAAGCTTTCTCGTAATACCATTAAAGTGGGAATTATGGACGAAGAGCGCCGAACAACTGTCAACCTTAAAGAATGCATACGAGCAGCATCTGAGCGAGTGGTGTTTATTAATACAGGCTTTTTAGATAGAACCGGCGATGAAATTCACACATCGATGCTGGCAGGGCCATTCGTTGCTAAATCCGTTATGAAGCAGCAAGCTTGGATCACAGCCTATGAGGATTGGAATGTTGATATTGGGCTTGAATGTGGCTTGCAAGGTCGGTCGCAGATTGGCAAAGGTATGTGGCCAATGCCAGATGAAATGGCGGCGATGTTAGATCAAAAAATAGGTCACCCAAAGGCGGGGGCGAACACTGCATGGGTTCCCTCGCCAAATGGCGCGGTATTGCACTCAACTCATTACCATCAAGTGAATGTGGCCGAGGTTCAAGAGCAGTTAAAACAACGCTCGCGCGCGAGCCTAGACGATTTGTTAACGATTCCCTTAATGGCTCCCGGCACAGCATTAAGTGCTGAGCAAAAGCAATTCGAACTGGATAATAATGCCCAGGGTATTCTAGGTTATGTTGTGCGCTGGATTGATCAGGGAGTGGGGTGCTCAAAGGTGCCTGATATCAATAATGTAGGTTTGATGGAAGATAGGGCTACTTTACGAATTTCATCACAGTACCTTGCTAACTGGCTACACCATGGCGTGTGTACTGAAGAAGAAGTGATGGCATCGCTTAAAAAGATGGCGCTGGTTGTTGATAAGCAAAATGCTAATGATCTTGCGTATATCAATATGGCACCCAATTTTGATGGCATTGCCTTTAAAGCAGCTTGTGACCTAATATTTAAAGGTACTGAACAGCCGTCAGGATACACAGAGCCGTTACTGCATGCCTATCGTAAGCAGGCTAAGTTAGCTCTAAAAAGTAGCAAATAAGTCAGCAAAAAATTAACCTATTTAAGCAGATGTTGGCCACTTTATAAGTGAGCTTAATAAATAGTTGTAACTAAAAAGCCCTCAATCCTGATTGAGGGCTTTTATGATGAGTTATTAAGCGCTTAAGCTAACTTGATAGCTTAGTTTAATCGTCTGTGTAATCAGTACCATAATAACTAGCGAGCAATACTTGCTTAAGTTCGGCAATCAATGGGTAGCGCGGGTTTGCGCCGGTGCATTGGTCATCAAAGGCATCTTCTGCTAACTCGTCAAGTTTTGCGATAAAATCGGCTTCGTTGACGCCAGCTGCTTGGATCGAGCGTGGAATGCCAATCGTCTCCTTGAGCTCATCAATTTTTTTAAGCAGTGCCTCGACTTTTTCCTCATCACTAATGCCTTCGCCTGTAGCGCCTTCAAGTTTTAAATATTCTGCAATTTTTGCATAACGACAGAGTGCTTTAGGTCTGTCGTATTGACTAAACGCTGCCTGTTTCGTGGGTAAATCTGTTGCGTTAAAGCGGATCACATTGGTGATAAGTAACGCATTGGCTAAGCCATGGGCTAAATGGAACTCTGCACCTAGCTTGTGAGCCATAGAGTGGCAAATACCTAAAAAGGCATTGGCAAACGCAATTCCGGCAATGGTTGCACCATTATGTACTTTTTCGCGAGCCACTGGCGCATTTGCACCATGTTCATAGGCATCAGGCAGATACTTAAACAGTAAGTCTAGTGCTTGTAATGCTTGACCATCGCTATATTCGTTAGCCATTACACTCACGTATGCCTCTAATGCATGGGTCACCGCATCTATGCCACCAAAGGCCGTGAGTGACTTTGGCATATCCATTACCAGATTCGGATCAACGATTGCCATGTTTGGGGTTAACTCATAATCGGCAATCGGATACTTCATACCCGTTTTTTCATCTGTTACTACGGCAAAAGGAGTCACCTCAGAGCCTGTTCCAGATGTTGTTGGTATAGCAACCATTTTAGCTTTCTTACCCAATTTAGGAAATTTATAAATACGTTTTCTAATATCCATAAAGCGCAGTGCTAAGTCGGCAAAATCAACATCAGGATGTTCATACATTACCCAAATAATTTTAGCGGCGTCCATTGGCGAACCACCGCCTAAGGCGATAATGACGTCAGGTTGGAAGCTTTGAGCAACTTTGGCACCTTGTTTAACAATCTGCATGGTTGGGTCGGCCTCTACCTCGTAGAAGACTTCAGTTTCAACCCCTTGGCTTTTTAAAATCTTGATGGTCTCATCACAGTAACCGTTATTGAACAGGTATTTATCCGTTACAATAAGCGCACGTTTGTTATCGCTGAGCTCTTCTAGAGCGATAGGTAAGCTACCACGGCGGAAATAAATAGAAGAGGGAAGTTTGTGCCACAACATATTTTCAGCTCTCTTAGCGACCATTTTCTTATTGATTAAGTGGCTCGGGCCGACATTTTCTGAAATGGAGTTACCACCCCAAGAGCCACAACCTAAGGTTAACGATGGAGCGAGCTTGAAGTTATATAGATCGCCAATCCCGCCCTGTGAAGCTGGGGTATTGATTAAAATGCGCGCGGTTTTCATTCTAAAACCGAAGGCCTTAACTCTTTCGATTTGTGTATCTTGATCGGTATACAGACCCGATGTGTGCCCAATGCCCCCAAGGGTGACTAAGGCTTCAGCTTTATCCATTGCATCGTCAAAATCTGCTGCTCGGTACATAGCAAGTAGTGGTGATAGTTTTTCATGAGCAAAAGCTTCAGCTTCATCAATATCAGATACCTCACCAATGAGCACCTTAGTGGTGTGGTGCACCTCTATTGCAGCCATCTTGGCAATACTCGCGGCGCTTTGACCAACGATATCGGCATTTAGCCCACCATTTTTTAAAATAACATCTTGCATAGCAGCAGTTTCTTCGGCATTTAATATATAACCGCCATGGCTTGCAAAACGCTCTTTAACCGCTTCGTAAACCTCATCTACAATGACAACCGCTTGCTCTGAAGCACAAACTACACCGTTATCGAAGGTCTTGGACATTAAAATAGAACTGACTGCACGTTTTATGTCAGCTGTCTCATCAATGACAATTGGCGTGTTACCTGCGCCGACACCAATAGCGGGTTTACCTGAAGAGTAGGCGGCTTTTACCATTCCTGGTCCGCCTGTCGCAAGAATAAGATTGATCTCTTTATGGGTCATCAATTGATTAGATAATGCCACGGATGGCTCATCTATCCAGCCAATAATATCTTTAGGTGCACCAGCAGCTACCGCAGCGTCTAATACAATACGTGCAGCTGTGGTTGTTGAATTTTTTGCTCTGGGATGCGGGGAGAAAATAATGCCGTTTCTAGTCTTAAGGCTGATCAGCGCCTTAAAAATGGCGGTAGAAGTTGGGTTTGTTGTTGGCACTATGCCGCAGATAATACCGACTGGCTCGGCAATGGTGATGGTTCCAAATGTAGGATCTTCTGATAGGATCCCGCAGGTCTTTTCATCTTTATATTTGTTATAGATATATTCTGAGGCAAAGTGGTTTTTAATCACTTTATCTTCAATGACTCCCATTTGAGTTTCACTTGCAGCCATCTTGGCAAGGGAGATCCGCGCATCTGCAGCGGCAAGGGCGGCGGCTCTGAAAATCTTATCGACTTGTTCCTGAGAGTAGTTAGCGAACGCCAGTTGCGCCGTTCGCACTTTATCTACTAGGAGGTTGAGTTCTTGCTCATTTGATACAGTCATAATCGCAATCCTGAAAAAATTTAGCCAAACCGTATTTGGCTAAACATTCTCCGGTGCTCTAAAATCCATTTGATGAAGAAAAATTACACGCAAAAGCACGGCTATGCCGTGATGAATGCCACAGTTTCGGGGCAATCTGTAATTTTACAACTAACTTAACCAACTCTTGTTGCGGTTTTGGGTCAGAGTTTTGAATAATTAATTAGAAAATTTTATTCAAAGTTGTGATTCAGGATAGAAAATCTCATTTTTTGTTTTTAGGGTCATGAGTTAGAGTAGCGCAACATTTTTTAGAACAGATAACGCCTTGGGCGCGTTGAGGATAAGACGTTGGATTTAACACTCTATGTTAAATTTTTTCTCGGCTTAGTCGCGATAATTAATCCATTTGGTTTATTACCGGTTTTTGTGAGCCTAACCAGTCATCAGACTGAAGTTGAACGTAATCAAACGGCCAAGGTTGCTAACTTCGCTGTTGTGGTGATTTTACTGGTAACGATATTTGCAGGGCAACACATACTAAATCTGTTTAGTATTTCGTTGTCAGCGTTTAGGATCGCAGGCGGTACGCTGATTGCCATCATTGCGATGTCGATGCTTCAAGGTAAATTGGGTGAAGTGAAACGGAACAAGGAAGAGGGACGAGAAGCCTCGGCTATGGACTCGGTCGCCGTCGTTCCATTAGCGCTGCCATTAATGGCTGGCCCTGGTGCGATCAGTTCTGTGATTGTTTCTTCTGCTGAGCATAGCAGCATAGAAAACCTTATCGGCATGTCAATTTCCATCATAGTGTTTGGTATATTGAGCTTTTTGCTGTTTAGAATGGCGCCGATAATTTTTAAATTACTCGGTAATACTGGCATTAACGTGATCACCCGTTTAATGGGCTTGATAATGTTGTCTATTGGTATTGAAGTGATAGCCGCAGGCGTTAAAGGTTTTTATCCTGGCTAATAACGAGCTAATAGATAGCTAAAGTTGCATAGGTATACTAAATGAAAGGCACTCGATGAGTGCCTTTCTTGTAAGTTTTAATCAATGAGCTAATCAACAACAAAATAGCAGGTTATGGTCGTAATTAGTAAGAGCATAAGCTAGGACTAAAACTCGCAATTAAGCTCCATCATAGAACCCGATTTTGGACTAAATAGGTGCTGATGCAATCTGGCGGCAAACTCGTCTGTCATGCCTGAAATATAGTCAGCTATCACTCTATGACTGTTTTCTCCTTGTTTTTCACTGGCAAGCCAACGTTCTTGGGTATTGAGTGGCAACAAGCGCTCTGGATCTGAAATAAAGGCTTCAAAGAGCTCCATCACAATCTGCTGTCCTTTATATTCAAGCATCTGGATCTCAGGCTTTCTAATCACATACTTAAATACAAACTGTTTTAGCACGTTAAGCGCAGCATCAAATGCTGGCTCTAATGCTGCATTATATTTTAATAAAGGCTCAGTAAATCCTTCGATTTCATTGATTGCTATTGCGGTGACAAAACCATTGACTAAGGTGCCAATTGCATCTTTACGTTGATGATGTTTAGCAGAGAATAAGCGTTGGCTTATTGTGGCAAACTCATTTTTTAGCCATGCATCTTCGCTATTACACAGCACTTGAGTGACGTCGTTGTTCCACTGATGTTCGCTGACAATGCCCATGACTATAGCATCTTCTAAATCGTGCACCGCGTAGGCAATATCGTCGGCTAGCTCCATGATTGAGCAATCAAGTGATTTATATCGGGTTCGTTTGTGCTGACCCTCGCTGACAGTATAGCTAGACAGAAATAACTGTTTGTCCTCTTTAGAAAGCGGTGCTAATACCCAATCTAAGATCTCTAGGTCATCATCAAAAATACCTTTTACGGGCGGCCACTGAGATGGCTTTAGTTGCCTAAAATGTTGGACAGATTCAATTGATTGTGCTCGACAAAGTTGTGAATAAGGCGCGGGATATTTTAAGATCCCAAGTAAGGTTCGCCTACAAAGGTTCATGCCGTAAAATTCGGTATAGGGTTCTAGGCGGGTTAATATTCTAAAAGTTTGTCCATTCCCTTCGAAGCCACCGTGGGCGCGCATCATATAGTTGAGGGCGACTTCACCTCCGTGTCCAAAAGGAGGGTGGCCAATATCGTGAGCTAAACATAAGGATTCGATTAAACTCATAGAATCGAGTAGAGGATTGAACTCAGGCTGTTTTTGCTTAAGCTGTGCCCTAATGCCAGTACCTATTTGAGACACCTCTAACGAATGTGTCAGCCGAGTACGATAAAAATCGTTCATGCCCACACCAAGTACTTGAGTTTTAGCTTGAAGTCGCCTAAAAGCGGCAGAGTGCAAGATCCGGGCACGATCACGCTGATAAGGACTACGATGATCATTGCGTCTAAGTTTATCTTCCCCTAAACGTCTTTCATTCCAAACCGAGTGTGTCATAGTCGAACCTCAAAAGGTGTTAAAGCAGTTTATTAATATCGTCGAGATCGAGAGTGAAGCTAGGAATAAAACATTCAACAAAGTATCTGACTGCAGGGTTAGGATCATTATTAATACTGTGTTCAAGTCTCTTTTGCGCGGTGTTGAACTCGGTATTTCCAGCGCGCTTTTCTTCAAGGCATTTAAGGTAGGCACACAAGGTATCAGCAGACTTCACCAGTGCTTTATATTGCGGATCGGCATACTCACTGGTGAGCAAGGCCTGATAATCACTTTTAAACTCATCTGGCACCATTTCAAGCAAACGGTGCTCAGCAATCGCTTCAATCTTTTTATATTCAGCTTCTATTTCTTTATTGAAATACTTAACGGGAGTTGGCAGATCGCCAGTTAATATTTCGCTGGCATCATGGAATATGGCGATGGTTGCAGCTTGGTATGGGTCAAACTTCCCATCAAATTTTTTGTTGCTAATTAAAGCAAGTGAATGCGCTACCATTGCGACCTGAAGAGAGTGTTCTTGAACATTTTCAGTTCTAATATTGTACATGAGTGGCCAGCGTTGAATTAATTTCATTCTAGCTAGGTGGGCAAATAAGTGGCTCATCGCATTCCTTGTAGGCATGTATACTTCAATGAATTCAGATTAGCATAGTTGTTATACAAAAAAACGACCCGAGGGTCGTTTTATCTATCTAGTTATTATAAATAATAATTTGATTAGCCACTTAGTCCACTTAGTTCACTTAGTTCACTTAGTTCACTTAGTCCACTTAGTTCACTTAGCTTAAGTGCTATTGCTTATAGTTTCCTAAAAAGTCGCCAAATTCCGACAGCGCCTTAGTTAACTCTTCTTTATGAGGCAGAAAAACGACGCGAACATGATCAGGCTCTGGATAGTTAAAGGCTGAACCTTGTACGAGTAAGATCTTGCGGTCTTTTAACAGGTCGAGAACCAAACGCTCATCATCACGTAAATTAAACTTCTTTTGATCCAGCTTTGCAAAGGCATACAATGCGCCTTTAGGCGTTTTTACACTCACACCCGGAATCGAGTTAAGCATTTCAACACAGGCGTCACGTTGTACACGCAAGCGTCCGCCAGGTTGTACTAACTCCTGGATGCTCTGATAACCACCTAATGCTGTTTGAATCGCGTGCTGACTTGGTACGTTTGCGCATAGGCGCATAGATGCAAGCATATCCAAGCCTTCGATATAGCTCTTAGCCGATTTTAAGTTGCCTGTAAGCATCATCCAGCCTACGCGGAAACCTGCAGCACGATAAACTTTAGATAAACCGTTAAAAGTGACCGTTAAGATGTCGTCAGAGAGACTTGCTGCAGGAATATGTTCAGCTTCATCATATAGAATTTTGTCGTAGATCTCGTCAGCAAACAAAATCATATCGTTTTGGCGGCATAGTTCAATCACTTCAAGGATCAGTTCTCTTGAATAAACGGCGCCCGTTGGGTTGTTCGGGTTGATAAGAACGATACCACGGGTTCTAGGCGTAATTTTACTCTTGATATCTTCAAGATCAGGGAACCAGTCAGACTCTTCATCACAGCGATAATGCTGCGCTTTACCACCAGAAAGGTGTACAGCAGCGGTCCATAGAGGGTAATCAGGTGACGGAACCAGTATTTCATCGCCACTATTAAGTAGGCCTTGCATCGCCATAACGATCAGTTCTGATACGCCATTACCGATATAGATGTCTTCGATATCAACACCGAAAATACCTTGAGACTGATAATGCTGCACAATCGCTTTACGTGCTGAGAATAGTCCTTTGGACTCGCAGTATCCTTGCGCACTTGGTAGGTTCAGAATAACATCACGAACGATCTCTTCAGGCGCTTCAAATCCAAATGGGGCAGGGTTGCCGATGTTAAGCTTTAGAATTCGATGACCTTCATCTTCTAGTCGACGGGCTTCTTTATGCACCGGACCGCGAATGTCATAACAAACAGAATCTAATTTATTGGATTTGATAATAGGGCGCATCTACACCTCGAAAATGCTGAAAATTTTAGCCAAACATACCTTTGACTTAGTTGCAGGCACAATAGCTAATTTCAATCGACAAATAAAGGATTAAATCACTAATTTGACGGCGTTAAAAAGTATATGATCTCAATTATCAGCTGCCGGATATTCATATTTAGATTTTTACACTGTTCCGGTACCAATCTGGCAGTGCTAAGTTTGGTCTGTTCTACTACTAACACCATATAAAAACTAATTGATTAATTTGTTAACTTGATCGGACTTCAGTATGAGCAAACTCATTTCAGGACAAGACACAGCCAATAAAAAAGCCAGCGTATATACGCTGGCTTTTTTAAAGCAATGTTTAAAAACTTAAACGCGCTTTTTGAACTCGTTAGTACGAGTATCAATTTCAATCATGTCACCAGTTTTCACGAAATCAGCAACACTTAATGTACCGCCGCCAGTGATGGTCGCTGGCTTCATTACTTTACCTGAAGTATCACCACGAGCAGATGGCTCAGTGTAAGTCACTTCACGTACCACTGAAGTTGGTAGTTCAACTGAAATTGCTTTGCCTTCGTAGAAAGTAACTTGGCAATTTTCTTCCATACCGTCAACGATGTATGCTGCTGCATCGCCAAGGTTTTCTGCTTCAACGTCGTACTGGTTGTATTCAGCATCCATGAATACAAACATAGGGTCAGCAAAGTATGAATATGTACAATCTAGACGCTCTAGAATGATGTCTTCCATCTTGTCTTCACCTTTGAAGGTGCTTTCAGTAGAAGAGTCTTGTAGAACATGCTTAAGCTTTAATTTAACGATTGCAGCGTTACGGCCAGAACGAGTTGTTTCAGTTTTTTGAACAACCCATGGGCTGCCATCTAACATGATCACGTTACCAGGACGGAGTTCATGAGCAGTTTTCATTACACTATTTCCTATTTTAGGTTTTTCTATTTAAACGTAGTATCTTAGCTATTTTTGACAAATTGAACTAGTCGAGAAACAAGATCTACATCATTTATTGCATCAATTGGCCATTGTTTAGCGTGCTGCAACAGTGGCAAACCGACTAAATTTATTTTTTGCCAGTAGCTAGCTGTTTGTTCTTGCTGTTCTTTATTAAAGGCAAGATTTAATGCTTTCCAGCTTATCGCTAATTCTGGCGGCAGATTATTACAGTAAAGCTGCATAAAGGCATCTAATTTTATTAGATGATAGTCATCTTCTTGTGCATATATGTGCCAAATGAAGGGTTTTGCGGCCCATTGGGCTCTTAAGAATGAATCTTCACCGCGCACAATATTAAAATCACAGCTCCAAAGTAACTTATCGTAACCTTCTTGATCTGTCATTGGCAAAATATGGATTACTAAATTCCCAAGCTTTATCTGCATTCCTGCACTGAGCTCTGCAATAGAGCAGGGGAGTATTGTTTGTAAGCTATTAAGGCTCCGCCCCTTAGGAAACAAAGCATGAATCGTTTGTTGGCTATCTTGCCATGTTTCACATAAAGCGAGTAACGCATCAGACTCATAGCTAAAAACGCTAACGACATTATCTTCAGGGCTTATGCCCCTAAGCCCGAGGCTTGCAAATAAATTGTGCCGATTTTGTGAGTCTTGCTGCCAAGCATCGCGCTGTTCAAACAGTTTATTTTCGCAAATGAGCCCACCAGTTTTAGCTGTGAATCCGGGGAAATAAAAGTATTTCTTCAATCCACTGGCTTGCATCGAAGGAAGTCCGTGACAGCCTTCTACCCAAGACTCTGCACTCAGGTATTCAAGATTAAGCCATAAAGGCGGTTTTGCTGCACTTGAATCGAGTTTGTATACCTGATGGATGGCGATTAAGTTGTTTTTAACAGACTCAGGCAATTCACACGCAAAGGCCTCAATAAGCACAGTACCGGCTTGATAAGAAATCGCTAATGGCTCAGACCACTGATTGATGGTGACACCAAAATGAACCTGGCTTATCAAGTTAGGATCGAGTGCGGGCAATATGTGTGAGAAGCTTTTTAAATCATCGACCCATAAGGTGATAGCAATAGGTTGCTCTGCAGACAATTGTTTTGCAAGTCGCCATGTGACGCCAATGTCACCATAATTATCAACGACCGCACAAAAGATATCCCAACGTTCTGGGCTATTTTGACTTGTCATATTACAAAACTCACTCTATCTGCTCAATGCGAGACGGTTAAATCGGCTATTGAGCCTTATTAATGAGACAAAAAAGCGGCATAATAATATGCCGCTTTTATAGAATTACGCTAAAAGTAAATGATTACCTTTAAGGTGTGATTCTTTAGTCTTCAAGCTCAGCTAAACACATCTCTTCATAGATCTGCTTAACCCATGCATCAACGCGCTCTTCTGTTAGTTCAGGCTGACGATCTTCGTCGATACCTAGACCTACAAAGTGCTTGTCGTCTGCTAAACCTTTTGATTCTTCGAAATCATAGCCTTCAGTTGGCCAATGGCCAATAACGACCGCGCCACGAGCTTCAACGATTTCGTTAACCATGCCCATAGCATCAAGGAAGTACTCTGCGTAATCTTCCTGATCGCCACAACCAAAGATTGCGACTAATTTGTCTTCGAAGTTGATTTGCTCAAGTTCAGGGAAAAAGTCGTCCCAGTCACATTGTGCTTCACCATAGTACCAAGTTGGAATGCCGAAAATGAGCAGATCGTAATCTGCAATTTGTTCCTTGGTACTTTTGGCAATATCTTTTACCTCAACCATTTTTTTACCCAGTTTCTTTTGGATAATCTTGGCTACGGCTTCGGTGTTGCCTGTATCAGACCCGAAAAAAAGACCTACAGTTGCCATTGTTGTTCCTTTAATATCTAGTTAACTATTAATGGTATGCGTGCATTTAAAAGTGGGTTAGTCACTAACCTGCTTTTGAAGTATAGATTCGATTAGTTGGCTACGGCTGATATTACTGGCCATAGCTTGTTCATTCAAGGCGTCGTACAAATCTTGTGACACCTTTAACTCTATTCGTTTTAATCCGTTTGCTCGATCACGCTGAATTTGGTTTCTTTTATTAATTTTAAGCTGTTGGTCCCGAGGCAAAGGATTGCTTCGAGGCCTACCACGTCGCTTTTCTGTTGCAAACAGATCAATGGTGGTTCTATCTGATGTTTCTTTTGCCATTGAGTTCGTATTTACCCGATGCCTGAGCTTTCCCAGGTCATCTGTATAATCCCTTTTGCAATAAACCCGGCGCAGCCGAGAAATAAAACTAGCCAAACAATGTTTCGCCCAAACGTCGGCACATTGCCTTGCTTGAGTACATCTCTAATGGCCATACCAATAAAAAAGAAAATGGCTGCAAAAAACAGGTTTAAGCCGAGAGCTTCAATCTGTTCCATATACTGCATCAACATTCGCCATTCCTTTCTAGGCTAAAAAAAGTTGCGCGAATATACCATATAAGTTTTCAAGCGGCTATATGCTTTACCGCTTTCTGTGGTGAAAAACAGCTTAACATTGTGTAATAAAATCTTTGACTATACGGTTAAAAATGCTGGCTTTTTGAGCGTGTAACCAATGACCCGTGCCTTCGATTGTTTTGGCTTTAACCGTTGGAAATTGTGACAGTATTGCTTGTCTGTGTTCAGCCGTCACATAATCTGAATCCCCTCCACGTATAAATAGACAAGGGCCTTGGTAGGAGTGATTAAAGGTTGGCCAATCAATAATATCGGCGTAACTGGCTTTTAAGCCGTCTAGGTTCATTTTCCATATAAAACCTTGCTCTGTGCGAGCAAGAGATTTTAATAAAAACTGCGCGGTACCCTCGTCAATATCACAAGATTGCATATAGGCGAGCGCTTGGCGTCTATCTTTAATCTCTGATAATGGCATGGATGCTAATGCAGTAAAGACTTTGTCATGGCGACTTTGGTAAGCTACCGGCGCGATATCTGCAACGACTAGCTGGCTAACACGCTCTGGGTAACTGAGTGCGGTTGCCATGGCTATTTTCCCCCCCATAGAATGTCCAATAAGAATCGCATCCTTGCAGTTAAGCTCATCAATCAAGTTAACCATGCTATCGGCTAGTGATTGATAACTCATATTGGCTACTTGGGGGCTACTGCCGTGATTGAGTACATCAATGCGAACAACGGTAAAGTTTGCCTCGAGCTCTTTGCCCAAAGCCTTAAGGTTATCAAGATCACCAAATAAACCATGAATAAGGATAACTACGGGGCCTTGACCGCTTGTCACATAATGCATTGTCTTTCCACTTACTTGAATCGAATGGCGCAGATTGTGCCTTGGTTTACGCTAAAATCCAACAAAGAGCGCACATACCCGTGATTAACGCTTAAAAAGTAAACATTGTTTGTTTAGTAAATAGGATCTTTCTCCTCTGGATCGCAGTTTTCATTTAATGACGCTTTATCAAGGCTCTAAACCTCGCTACACTGGGCGGATAATTCGGGACAGTTATGCGATCTTTTTGCATTTTAGAACACCGATCCGCTTTTCTACTTAAGGAAGATAACCGTTATGAAATATATCGAAGTTGATGAAGAGCTTTATCGACACATCGCCAGCAAGACTGAACATATTGGCGAGAGCGCTTCGGATATTTTGCGCCGTATATTGGGATTACAAGTTGAATCAGTGGTTCAAGAAGCACCTGAAAAGATCAGTCATCCGAGTCTTGAGCACTCTTCACCTAAGCCAGTAAAGGTCGCTAAAGTAGCAACTAAGGCCGTTTCTGATTTTACCCGTTTGATCGATGTCGATGCGTTGGCAGCCCAAAAGGGCGCGGTAGGGCGTTTTCTATTTATTCTAGATACGGTTTATAGAGCATCAACGACACAATTTGAGCAGGTGTTACAAATTCAAGGGCGTGACCGCTTATACTTTGCGACGTCAAAAGATGCACTGTTAAAAGCCAGTAAATCAGCAAATCCAAAAGAGATAGGCCAAAGTGGTTTCTGGGTCACGACAAACAACAATACCGCTAAAAAGCGCACAATTCTTTCTGAAGTTTTGCTGCAGTTCGGTACGAATGAAGAGCAAGTGGCTCAAATTATAGAAAAAATTTAACGACATAAAGCGTTAACGTAAAATGTATAAGCTTGCTGTGACGACATTAAAAACACGGTAAATAAAGGAGAGGGTAATTGGCTACACACAAGAGAGCAGGATTGATTGCTGAGCAAAAGGATTTGGTCAATATCCCCAAACTCGTTAGCCTATATTATAGCTTAACGCCCGATGTGAGAGATGTAACTCAAAAAGTGACATTTGGTACCTCGGGTCATCGTGGAAGTGCGATGCAAAAAAGCTTTAATGAAGCACATATTGTTGCCATTGCTCAAGCAGTTGCTGATTATCGAAAGCAAGCCAATATCACGGGTAAGTTGATATTAGGTATTGATACACATGCCTTGTCACAACCCGCAGCCATGTCGGTTGTTGAAGTGTTAGTGGCTAACGAAGTTAGCGTTGTGGTTCATAAAAATGATGGTTTCACACCGACTCCAGTGGTGTCTCATGCGATTATTTGTGCCAACAATAATCCAGTAGACGGTTTAGTCGATGGCCTCATTGTAACGCCTTCCCATAATCCGCCTCAAGATGGTGGTATTAAATACAATCCTCCCCATGGTGGACCCGCTGAAGGCGAAATCACCACCTGGATTGAAGGCAGAGCCAACGAATATCTTGCTAAGCATTTAGCGGGCGTTAAGCGTACTCCATACAGCGCCGCGCTTGATAGTGGATATATAATAGAAGCCGACCTTATTTCACCTTATGTTGAAGACTTAAGTCAGGTCGTTGATATGCAGGCGATTGCAGATGCGAAACTCCGCTTGGGCGTCGACCCTCTCGGTGGCTCTGGGGTTCACTATTGGTCACCGATAGCAAAGTATTATGGTATCGACATCACAGTGCTTAACGACAAAGTCGATCCAAGTTTTAGCTTCATGCCTCTGGATAAAGACGGCAAGATCCGCATGGACTGCTCATCACCTTATGCAATGGCCGGTCTTTTAGAGCATAAAGATAATTTTGATCTTTGTTTAGGTAATGACCCTGACTTTGACCGTCATGGCATTGTCTGCCCTGGCAGTGGATTAATGAATCCCAATCATTTCCTTGCGGTTGCGATTGATTACCTAGTGACCCATCGACCTCATTGGACCGAACAGATGGTGATAGGTAAGACTTTAGTATCTAGTGCGATGATTGATAAAGTTTGTCAAATGCACAATAAACAGATGTCTGAAGTACCAGTAGGGTTTAAGTGGTTCGTTGAAGGCTTAGCCAATAGTGATTTTGCTTTTGGCGGTGAAGAAAGTGCTGGCGCAGCGTTTTTAAGAACAGATGGCAACACCTGGTGTACCGATAAAGATGGCTTTATTTTATGCTTGTTAGCGGCTGAAATTTTGGCTGTGACCGGTAAAACACCACAACAACGATACGATGAACTAGAAGCGCAGTTTGGTAAGAGTTTTTATCAACGCATCGATAGCCCTGTGAGCCTTGAAGACAAAGCTAAGTTTTCGAAGATTTCAGCAGATACGATTGCGGCGAATACCCTTGCCGGAGACGTTATCTTACAAAAGTTGACCCATGCACCGGGCAACGGCGCTGCTATTGGTGGTATTAAAGTTGTCACTGAAAAAGGCTGGTTTGCCGCTCGCCCATCGGGTACCGAAGCCTTATTTAAGCTTTATGGTGAAAGTTTTGTTAGCCAAGCCCATCTGGCTAAGCTGTTAGACGATGCGCAGCAGATTGTCGCTCAAGCATTAAAGTAACAAATACAGCAAAAAATATACTCATCAGTAATGACTAAAAAAGGCACCTTTCGGGTGCCTTTTACTGTTTATAAGCATTAGTGAGCATGTTGGGGTTAACGCCTTTGCTTCATTTGGCGTTGGGGCGATGACTAGTAGCTGATGTGGCAGCTCGGTAATTCGTTCTTAGCGAGGTAATTCTGATGGTACTCTTCGGCGTGATGAAACTGCTGGCAAGGGACGATTTCAGTTACCACGTGTCTCGCACCCCATTTTTGGCTTTTAATCAAAGCCAGTTTTGAGATCTCAGCCAGTTGTTTCTGCTGCTTATCGTGGAAAAAAACAGTACTTCGATACTGCGTTCCTATGTCTCCACCTTGTTGATTAAGGCTAGTTGGGTTATGGTTTTGCCAGAAAACATTGAGCAAATCATCAAACGACACAATGGCAGGATCGTATTTAACTTGTACGACTTCTGCATGACCGGTTGTGCCGGTTTTTACTTGCTGGTAGCGAGTGTATTGATCCTTACCGCCCATATAACCGCAAGTACAATCAATGACACCTTCGACTTCTCTAAAGAAATATTCAACTCCCCAAAAACAACCTGCGCCGAATGTTGCCAATGCCATAGTTTACCCCTTAGTGCTGCTCTCGAATGTTGATGACTTTGCCTAGTAGCCGTTTGGATGGCTAGATGTCTTTATCTTGTTTTATTTTTTTGGCTTATGCAAGCAGAAATTAGACTCGTTGATTATTAGTTATACTATCTCGATAAAATCTGTACCCGAATAGAGGGGCAAATATGCTATTATCCTTGGCAGAATCAGTTCAGAATGCCGTAGAAACAAATGCTTGTTGCTTAATGATTTCTCGGAATATAAAGCTGACGTACCAACAAATAAGGAGTAGTTTGTGTTTCACGAATTGAAACAGTCTAAGGACTTTTTAGCGCTTACCCTGGCACATCCACAATATTTACCAGAAACGTTCGAGTTTGAGCTTGATAATCAGATCCGAGTAGAAGTGTGGGACACGGGTGTTATCATGTTTGAGCCGATTAATGCTAAGCACACCAAAGATATTGTCTTATCTTGTGCGGTTCACGGCAACGAAACAGCTCCGATAGAACTGTGTAATGATCTCATGACACAACTACTGGGTGAGAACATCGCGCTAAAACAGCGAATACTATTTCTTATTGGTAATCCACCGGCTATCCATAACGGCACGCGCTTTATCGATGAAAATCTCAATCGATTATTTAATGGCGCGTACTCTCGTGGTGAGGGCTTGTGTAATCCTGAGCGGGTAAGAGCGCAAAAACTTGAGCATTATATCGATAAGTTTTTTGCTTCTCAATCAGGCGAACGCCACAGAATACATTATGACCTCCATACTGCAATTCGCCCCTCTAAACATGAAAAGTTTGCTATTTACCCTTATCGCGCCAACCGTAAATACAGTAAGCAACAGATCATGTTTCTCGAATCTTGCGGTGTAAATACTATTTTATTACACCACGAACCAACGACAACGTTCAGTTATTTCTCCTCTGAAAATTATCATGCCGACGCATTTACCATTGAACTGGGTAAGGTGTTTCCTATGGGGCAAAATGATATGACGCGCTTTATTGCGATGAAAGAGATGCTAACACTATTAATGACGGGCAAAGATCTACAGTTACCCGACTTTGATATGAAACGCTTAAATCTGTATCAAGTTTGCCGTTCGGTAAATAAACATTTTGATGATTTTGAATTTAGCTTCGCTAACGATGTTGAAAACTTTACTGCTTTTCCACGAGGATACACCTTAGCGAAAGAGGGCGGCAAAGAAGTCAAAATCGAACAAGAGTTTGAATCGATTGTTTTTCCAAATGCAAAAGTACCTGTAGGGCAGCGGACGGTTTTGTGTTTAAAGCCTGCCGATGAAAGTCAATTGGACTAAATTCAAACTGAATAACTGTGCATGTAAACCAATATATACATGCACAGACATGCTTAGTTGTGGTTTCAATGATGGGAAGTGTTGAGAGTTAGTTTACGTTAACGTAATGTTCTTCCCGCGTATTAGAATAGCAAGGCGCCGTATTTAGTCGTTTAGCGGCACCAACAATAACAAGAGCACATTATGAGCAACGCAACAACGAATGCAGAAACAGTCCATCGCGTGAGCTTTCTTGATAAAGACTCACTGTCGATCCCGATTTTAAAAGTGTTACAAGCAGATGGTACCGCCTATGAAGGCGCCGTATTGCCTGTAATAGACGAAAAGCTAGCCAAACAGATCCATGATACTTGCGTATTTACCCGAGTATTAGACGAGCGTATGTTGGGCGCACAACGTCAAGGTAGAATTAGCTTCTATATGACTTGTACTGGTGAAGAGGCTTCTATTATTGGTAGCACAGCCGCCCTCGATGATGGCGACGTTATCTTAGCGCAATATCGTGAACATGCAGCGCTGCGTTACCGAGGTTTTACGACTGAACAATTTATGAACCAAATGTTCAGTAATGAGAAAGACTTTGGTAAAGGCCGTCAAATGCCAATCCATTACGGCAGCCAAGCACTTAACTATCAAACGATTTCTTCGCCGCTAGCAACTCAAATCCCCCAGGCAACAGGTGTGGCTTATAGCCTTAAAAGACAAGGTAAGCGTAATATTGCTATCTGTTACTTTGGTGAAGGTGCGGCTTCTGAAGGTGATTTCCATGCGGGCCTCAACATGGCTGCAGTGTTAAATTCTCCGGTTATTTTCTTTTGCCGTAACAATGGTTACGCAATTTCTACACCTACAGAAGAGCAGTTCAAAGGTAACGGTATCGCCAGTCGTGGCGTGGGTTACGGTATGCATACTATCCGTGTTGATGGTAACGATATGTTGGCCGTACTTGCGGCAACGCAACAAGCTCGTGCCTATGCATTAGAGCATAACGCGCCAGTACTTATTGAAGCTATGACCTATCGCTTGGGAGCACACTCTTCTTCAGATGATCCATCGGGTTACCGCTCTAAAGATGAAGAAGCAAAGTGGCAACAACACGATCCAGTAAAACGCTTCAAACTTTGGATGATCAATAAAGGCTGGATGAATGAGCAAGAAGATGCCGATCTGTATGTGAAATACCGTGAAGAGGTATTATCTGAACTCAAAGTGGCAGAAAAAATACCCACGCCTCATCTCGATAGCATCATCGAAGATGTTTACGATACGCCAACTCCTTTACTTAAAAAACAGTTAGCACAGCTGAAAGAACACGTTAAAAAATATCCAGAATCCTATCCAAAAAGCGCAGGGAGAGTATAAGCTGTGGCTCAAATGAATATGTTGCAAGCCATTAACCAAGCGCTGAGCTCGGAAATGGAATCAGATGAAACAATGACAGTGTTTGGCGAAGATGTCGGTCACTTTGGAGGGGTCTTTAGAGCAACCTCTGGCCTACAAGAAAAGTTTGGACGCGACCGTTGTTTTAATACGCCGTTAACTGAACAAGGCATAGCAGGCTTTGCCAATGGTTTAGCATCAAATGGCATGACGGCTGTCGCTGAGATCCAATTTGCCGATTATATTTTTCCTGCAATTGATCAAATCGTTAATGAAAGTGCCAAATTTAGATACCGCAGTGGTAACGAGTTTGATGTGGGCGGGCTGACCTTTAGAACTCCATATGGTGGCGGAATTGCAGGCGGTCACTATCACTCGCAATCACCAGAAGCTTATTTTACTCAAACACCAGGGCTTAAAGTGGTTGTGCCGCGTAATCCAGAGCAAGCGAAGGGCTTATTAATCGCCTCTATTCGTGATAAAAACCCGGTGATATTCTTCGAGCCTAAACGCTTATATCGCGCCTCAGTTGGTGATGTACCCGAAGGTGACTACGTTATCGAACTCGGTAAAGCGGAAGTCGTGAAAGTGGGGACTGATATCACGCTTCTAGGCTGGGGAGCTCAGATGGAGATCCTTGAAAAATCGGCTGAAATGGCGGCTAAAAAAGGTATTTCTTGTGAAATAATCGATTTAAGAACCTTGTCTCCTTGGGATGTCGATACTGTCGCGGCATCAGTAAAAAAGACTGGTCGCTTACTGATTAACCACGAAGCACCATTAACGGGTGGGTTCGCAGGTGAAATCGCAGCAACAATTCAAGAAGAGTGTTTCTTGTACCTTGAGTCGCCAATTGCCCGTGTTTGTGGTCTAGATACACCGTATCCTTTGATCCATGAAAAAGAATATATGCCAGATGCGTTAAAGACGTTTGAAGCAATCAAAGCTTCGGTTAAATTTTAGGAGCCCGCCATGATTAAAGATTTTATCCTTCCGGATATCGGCGAAGGCGTTGTCGAATGTGAGCTGGTTGAATGGTTGGTAGCAGAGGGTGATAGTGTTGTTGAAGATCAACCTATTGCCGATGTGATGACCGATAAAGCATTAGTGCAAATTCCTGCGCCCAATGCCGGTGTTATTACTAAGCTTCATTACGCCAAAGGTGAAATCGCTTTGGTACACGCACCGCTTTATTCTGTCGATGTAACAGAAGAGCTGCAAGTGACGCCAAGCGCTGCTTCAGGCGAGAGCTCGATAAGTGACACAAACTTTGTCGAAACTGCCTCCGTACAAACAAGTCCTTCCGTAGCGATCACTGCAGGTGTGACTATTGAAGAGTTTTTACTGCCCGATATCGGTGAAGGTATTGTTGAGTGTGAACTTGTCGAATGGCTCGTTAACGAAGGTGATATGGTCGTTGAAGATCAGCCTATTGCCGATGTGATGACCGATAAAGCCTTAGTGCAAATACCCGCCATAAAAAACGGTAAAATTAGTAAATTACATTACCGTAAAGGCCAGCTGGCACGTGTGCATGAGCCGCTATTTGCCATTGAAGTTGTATCAGATGCAAACAGTGTAAATGTCACTGATGCAAGCAAGACTAGCACCGTCGATACACTTGCTAATGCATCAGTAACAACAAATGAAATAGTGCCACAAGGCAAAGCGCTAGCAAGCCCTGCGGTGCGACGTTTGGCTCGCAGTCTAGATATTGATATCTCAACGGTGAGTGGCTCTGGTAAAAATGGCCGGGTGTACAAGGAAGATATTGAGCGTCACCACCTTGGCGGCGCGGCAATGCAGTCAGGTATCACTGACGCAGTCAGCACGGCTAAGGCAACGGCGCAAACTGTGGCAGTTGCTCAACACGCACAGGTTGAAAACTTGCAGGTTAAAAACCACGCCGATAGAGTTGAGCCGATAAAAGGTGTACGCGCCGTGATGGCGAAAATGATGATGGACTCTGTATCAACGATCCCACATTTTACCTATTGCGAAGAGTTTGATTTAACCGATTTAGTTGCACTACGTGAAAGCATGAAGAAAAAGTATTCATCAGACGAGCTCAAGCTCACCATGATGCCTTTCTTTATGAAGTCTATGTCACTGGCACTGGCTCAATTTCCAGATATGAACAGCCGAGTTAATGCTGACTGCACTGAGCAGACTTATCTTGCAAGCCATAACATAGGCATGGCAGTTGATTCTAAAGTGGGTCTACTTGTGCCTAATGTAAAAGATGTACAAGATAAAACGATTCTTGAAATCGCTACTGAGATCACGCGTTTAACTCATGCTGCACGAAGTGGCAGGGTATCTCCAGCGGATCTTAAAGGTGGCAGTATTTCAATTTCAAACATCGGTGCATTGGGTGGTACGGTGGCAACACCAATCATTAATAAGCCTGAAGTAGCGATAGTCGCCTTAGGTAAACTGCAAATGCTACCGCGCTTTAATGAGAAAGGCGAAGTTGAAGCGCGTAAGATCATGCAGGTGAGTTGGTCTGGCGATCACCGGGTAATTGATGGTGGTACCATTGCTCGTTTTTGTAACTTGTGGAAACACTATTTAGAACAGCCACAAGAAATGTTGCTAGCTATGCGATAGCTATCAACAACGTGATAAAATGGCGCTAGTGATAGCGCCTTTTTTATCTCTATTAGCCCTGTAGTAGTTTTAAATTTGTTAACTATTCCGTATAATTCCGCTAATCTGTTATTGCCCATTGGTTTTACTATGAGCGCATTCGCCCCAATTATCGAAAATATTGACTATCCTTTTCCACCCAAGCCTGCTCCTTTATCCGATCGTGAGAAAGCTGAATCAACAGCCAGAATTAAGCAGCTTTTAAAAGAAAAAGATGCGGTTTTGGTTGCGCACTATTATACCGACCCAGAAATTCAAGCTTTAGCGGAAGAGACCGGCGGTTGTGTTTCTGACTCATTAGAGATGGCCCGTTTTGGCCGTGATCATCCCGCTAAAACATTAATTGTTGCTGGCGTTAAGTTTATGGGTGAAACCTCTAAGATCCTAAGTCCAGACAAAACGGTGTTAATGCCAACACTGGAAGCCACTTGCTCGCTCGATCTTGGTTGCCCAATTGAGACCTTTAGCGAGTTTTGTGATGCTCACCCAGATCATACTGTAGTGGTTTATGCTAATACCTCCGCAGCAGTAAAAGCTCGTGCAGACTGGGTTGTGACATCGAGCATTGCACTTGAAATTGTTGAGCATCTCGATAGCGAAGGTAAGAAGATTATCTGGGGCCCAGATCGCCACTTAGGTAGTTATATTGCAAAACAAACCGGTGCTGAAATGTTGATGTGGCAGGGCGAGTGCATTGTCCACGATGAGTTTCAAGCCAAAGCATTGCGTGAACTGAAGAAGTTACATCCCAATGCCGCTGTTTTAGTGCATCCAGAATCTCCCGCTAGCGTAGTAGAACTCGCTGATGCAGTTGGCTCAACTAGTCAGTTGATTAAAGCAGCCCAAACCATGGATAACGATATGTTTATCGTGGCTACCGATAAAGGGATCTTCTATAAGATGCAGCAGGCAGCCCCTAACAAGGAGCTAATTGCTGCACCGACAGGTGGAAATGGCGCGACTTGTAAGAGCTGTGCACATTGCCCTTGGATGGCGATGAATGGCCTCAAAGCAATTGAAAGTGCGTTAGAGAATAAAGACGCGAGTGCGCATGAGATCTTTGTCGACGATGAATTGCGCCTCGATGCACTCAAACCACTGGATAGAATGCTGGATTTTGCGGCTTCTTTAAATATGAAAGTTAAAGGTAATGCTTAAACTTTAGCAATTGATTTTAAATAAAATAGCCTGCAAAGCAGGCTATTTTATTTTTATTCGTCGAGTAAATCTTTTAATTGACCATCAATTGTGCAAACGAAGAGTAATAGCGCTATTTGGCTTGACGCAATAAGGCCTTTTCAGTAAAGTAGCGCTCCGTAGCTAAGCAATTATTGTAAAAGATTTTTGGTAGCAATCGTGGTGCTTAAACACGTAAAAGATAATGCATCGGTGAGCTGGCTGAGTGGCTGAAGGCGCACGCCTGGAAAGTGTGTTTAGGTTAATCCCTAACGAGAGTTCGAATCTCTCGCTCACCGCCATATTAGAAAAGCCCGTTATCGCAAGATAACGGGCTTTTTGCTGTCTGTTACTTAGCTGTCTATCTATATACCTACCGGTAACTCTTTGTGCTACGAATTATCTGTTACTTTCACTCTGTTACTAATAGTTTGATAACAGGGCTTTTAATCAGTTTAGTTAAGGGCTTATCGTTTAGCTGCATAATCAAAAAACTTTCTATTTTCGATCCCCGCACTATTTGAATTCACTTTATTCGGATGCTTATGCTCCGCCCAGCAAGCCACTTTTTTTCCGATATTTAAGTGGGGGAACTTTGGCGTGCCTTCGAATCCGATACCGAGAAAACTCAGCATGCGGGTTAAGCTATCTTGATGGCTAACATTAATACGAATGAAATCATCACGGCCATCGAAATAATGAATGACTTGTTGTTGATGACGTAAGTAACAGGCTTTTAGGTGCTCTGCATCATCAGGTTCTTCTGCAATAGCAAGATCGAACGTATTGTTAAAGGTCCGTTTAAGGATCGGGTTAAACGTACCCGTTTTCAGATCCAGCTGTGCCTTCATTTTATTGATAAGCATCTGCATAGAGGGAACCCATTGCGACAAATCACGCTCAAGGTAAACAAATTTGGAGTTGGGAAAGAGCCCATCCAGTTGTTGATAATCACAAAAACAGGGAGAGTCTGAAATGATGTCGGCTAAATGAAATGCCTGTTTAGTATATGCGGTATGGGCGACTTTAAAACCATAATCGAGCATAGCAACACTGATACTTGTAGTGCCAGTTCGCGGAAGGCCAATAATAAAAACTTTATTCATAATGTTGCCAAATATCGCATTCAAGCGATAACTACTATCAGGCCTAGCTTTCTAGGCTAGGCCTCAGGGTGAGGGTAATGAGCAAGGGCTCTGAGTAAGAGTACTGGCTAAAGTTTTGTTCAAAAGTTCAGCGAAAACTACCCTGATGGTTAGAGTAACGGACTAAAAAGATAAAATATTCGCTCAGCGGTGCGGCTAGCAATAGAGCGCTTTGCCCATTCCTGAGGTGAAATCTTATTTGAATCTTTAAGGTAATCCTGTTGAACCTGTTCAAGCTTTTGAGTGAAAACAAGGTTATCGACAGCGAGTGTCACCTCGAAGTTAAGCCATAAACTGCGCATATCCCAGTTAACTGTGCCGATTAAGCAGTGATTACTGTCGATAACAACTGACTTGGTATGCAGTAAGCCACCTTTAAATCTATGTATGTTGACCCCAGCCTCTAAGAGCTCGCTGAAAAATGCGCGACTTGCCCATTCAACCATCAATGAGTCATTTTTATCTGGGACAATAATATCAACTTGAACATTACGCTGTGCGGCAATAATCAATGCCATGTGTAAGTTATCGCTGGGAACGAAGTAGGGCGTTGTTATAACAATACTTTTTTGAGCCTGATATATACTTTGGAGTAGCACACGGTGGATCACTTCTTCGCGCATGCCAGGCCCTGAAGGAATAACTTGCACTAAATCGGTAATTTCACTGTCTTCATGAGACAAGCACTTGGGTTGCTCTGGAAGAAAACGTTCGTTGGTTTCAACTTCCCAGTCCCAGGCGTGAATACTATTGAGTACGGGGACAGACGTGCCAGTGATCCTAACCATGACATCAATCCATTGTCCGACGCCCGCGTCTTGATTAAAAAACTTAGGGTCGACCAAATTCATTGAGCCTGTATAGGCGATTTGATTATCTACGACAACAATTTTTCGATGTAATCTGAGATCTAAGCGTCTAAAGAACATACGAAAAGGTGATACCTCTAGCGCGCTAACGACTTCAACACCCTTTTGTTTCATGAGTTTTGGCCATTGGCTTTTGAAGAAGTGTCGACTTCCCGCCGCATCGAGTAGTAAGCGTACTTTCACGCCTCGCGCCGCACTTTGTATGAGCGCCTGGGCAACATCATCGGCTCTGCCGCCGGGGTGCCAGATGTAAAACTCTAATAATATTGTTTCAGTCGCTTGGTTTATGTCTTCAATAAGATTATCTAAAATCTCATAGGTTTCGCTGCACAGGGTTAAATTATTATCGGCCAATGCAGGGATCCCGACTTGCTTTTCACAAATGGCACTGATTGATTGGCCATATAGGCTGGCAACATGAGGGCGATACTTTCGGTACTCATAGAGCTTTTTAAACCACTCTCCATAAGGTTTGAACATCAGCTCTGCTCGAAGCGCTCTTTTTTTGCCTAAATTGAGCTCACCAAAAAGTAAGTAAGCAAAAGCACCGCCTAACGGGACAATATAGATAATCATTAACCAAGCGAGTGATACGCCAATCGTTCGCCGTTTGGCAACGACACGAATACTAATACCAGCAATTATCAACCAGTACACAAAGACGCCTGCTATGGTTAGTAGCTGATAAAACTCATACATATTGTGTTTGATAAATTTATCCTTAGTCACTCAAAGCCAAGTGCGGGCGAGCGTTGGAGGGGGCTTGAGCGAATAATCCCTGTCTAGAATGATTATGTGATTAAGCGTAATAAGCTATTATAATGAAAAGATTACTTTAAATCTAAAAACAGAGCTGAATAAGTCAATTATGGCGAAAATTATCCGTAAACTCATTTTATTAGCACTTATCGCAGCTGTAGCCGTGGTTATTTATGTCTACGACGCATCGGTTATTCCCTCTGACGATATTCTCGTTAGTAACGATAATCCTGCAGGTGTGCAGGCCCAGTGTATGACAAAACCAACCAAAGCGTCGCTCGATAGGTTCGGCAAGCTCGATATCACTACTTGGAATCTTTATAAGCAAAACAGCGACGGTTGGGATGATACCTTAAAGCAACTCGTAGAACGTTCTGATCTGTTGTTACTTCAAGAGGCGCAGTTAACCAAAGAGCTCAAGAGCTTTGTGGAGTCACAAAAGCTTTCTATGATTCTGGCGCAGGCATTTAGTTTTGATGGCGAACCCGTTGGAGTGATGAATTTGACGAGAGAACCCGCAATGAGTAGTTGCGTGTTTAGGAAGGCTGAACCTTATATAAATTTCCCAAAATCAATGTTGGTGTCGTATTATTTACTGTCAGATCAAAGCCAGCTGTTAGTGATCAATATCCATAGTATTAACTTCACCATCGGTCTAGAAGAGTACCTATCTCAGTTACGGGTAGTGGAAGAAGCGATGCAAGATCATCAAGGACCTGTCATTTTTGCTGGTGACATGAATACCTGGAGCGATACTCGATTGGATACGGTTAAACAATTGGCAAAGCGCACAGGTTTAACTGAAGTTATTCCTGAGGTTGACTCTAGAACAACCATTCTTGGTCACCAGCTTGATCATATATTTTATCGAGGACTAGAGTTAGTAAAAGCTGAATCAATCATCACCTCAAGTTCTGATCATAACCCGGTTAAAGCCTATTTTAGACTAGTGAAAAAACGCCCCGTTAAAGGCATCGCGACAACTAAATAATCATCACATTTACAAAAAATCATACAGGATTTTATATGGATAACGCACTGGCGTTACTTAATCGCTATTTCGGTTTTAGCGAGTTCAGATTGGGGCAGGGCGATGTTATTAACAACGTGTTGAGCGGAAAAAGCGCGGCGGCGATTTTCCCTACAGGCTCGGGTAAATCCTTATGCTATCAATTGCCAGCACTTGCATTACCTCACCTTACTTTAGTGGTTTCACCGTTACTTGCGCTGATGGATGATCAATTACAGTTTCTTAATCGCAAAGGGATCCCCGCGGCATCAATCGATTCAACACAAACAAATGAACAGTCCAGTGCCGTGATCCAAGGTGTGACTGACGGGCAGATTAAAATTTTAATGATCTCGGTTGAGCGTCTAAACAATGAGCGTTTTAGACGTTTTATTTCATCGGTTCCCATCTCGTTGTTAGTGATCGACGAGGCGCACTGTATTTCTGAGTGGGGCCATAACTTTAGACCTGATTATCTCAAACTGCCAGCGTATCAAAGACAACTTAATATCCCTCAAGTCCTGCTGTTAACAGCCACTGCAACCCCGAAAGTTATCGAGGATATGGGCAGTAAGTTTGGCATAGAGCCGCAATGTATTACCCTAACGGGTTTTTATCGCGCTAACCTTAATTTATATGCGGTAGGAATAAGCGCACAGGATAAAATACGTTACTTAAGTGATTGGTTGGTTCAAAAACAGGATCAGAATCAAAGTGGCATTGTCTACGTCACCCTACAGCAAACAGCTGAGACTGTAGCTAAAGCGTTAGTTAATAGAGGTTTTTCAGCTGTTGCTTATCATGCAGGAATGGATAGCGATAAACGTAAAACCATACAAAATCAGTTTATGGCGGGTGAGGTACCCATTATTGTCGCAACGATCGCGTTTGGCATGGGGATTGATAAAAGTGATATCCGTTTTGTGGCGCATTACGACCTGCCCAAATCGATTGAAAATTATGCCCAGGAGATTGGTCGAGCTGGACGAGACGGCTTAAGCTCTGACTGCCTAGTGCTGGCTAATCGTGACAATCTTAACGTGCTAGAAAACTTTGTGTATGGTGATACGCCAGAGCCTAGTGCCATTGAATTTGTCCTAGATGAAATCCGTCAAGCGTCAACCGTAAGCACGCAGTGGGAGCTGATGCTTAACCAACTATCAACGGCCTCAAACATCCGTACATTAAGCTTAAAAACCTTACTGGTGTACCTTGAAATGCTGCGGGTGATTAAGCCTAAGTACAGTTATTTTGCCGATTATCGTTTTAAACTTTTATGTCCTATCGATGAGCTCTTGTCAAAGTTTGATCCGCAGCGTCAAGTGTTTATCAATGCTGTTATCGACAGTTCTGATAAAGCCAAACTTTGGTACAGCGCCAACTTCAGTGCACTGGAGCAAACACTCCCAAATAGCCGAGATCGTGCCATTAAAGCACTCGATTACCTACATCAAAAGCAACTTATAGAATTACAAAGTAAGCAATTAACTCAGGTTTATGACATCTATAGCGCTAATATCAACGATTCGCTCGCGGCGCGTTTATTCGACCGATTTAGCACTAAAGAGCAGAGTGAAATAAGCCGAATTAATCAGTTAGTCGACTTTTTCGACAGCGAAGTTTGTTTAAGTTTACAGCTGGCACAATATTTCGCCGATCCTCACTTAACAGCCCCTTGTGGTCACTGTAGTGTATGCCTAGGTAATCTTGCGCGCTTACCTGCACCGCAACCCCTTAAGCCTTTAACCGACTTCTATTTTAATGATATTTGCCGTGAAGCAATTGAAAAGTTGGCTAAACACCTATCTCCAGTATTATTAAGCAGGTTTTTATGTGGTTTGACGACGCCGATATTTACCAAGATAAAGCTACGGCAGGCTAAAGGTTTTGCTCAGTTTGAGCATTACCGTTTTGCAGAAGTATTGGCCTGGGTTGAAGCCAACCTAGAAGCTGGTCGAATGCAATCAGAATAAAGATGTGAACCCTTAGCGAGAATGTAACGCTAAAAGACAAATTTTAGTGCTGAGCTTTGACAGCCTTTGTTGTGTAACAAAGGTTGTCAAACTGAGTTTAGTTACTGAAAATATGCACAGAACATGATTTACTGGAGCGGATTTTAAAGTGGCAGTAGACCACGCTCTAACAAATTAAGGGACCACACCATGAAAAAAGCCGCACTGCCTTTGGCCATTGCGTTATCTCTTGTGGGCTTAACAGCCTGTCAAAGTCAGCCTACAACTGAGCAAGTGGCGGTTGAGATCACCGATCAAAACTTAGCATTTGCCCAGTTCAGTCAAAATTTTATTGATGCGTTATGGATAGAGTCTCCAACTTGGGCACTTTATAGTGGTTTTCATAAATATGATGGTGTGTTAAAGGTTCCTAATGCTGAAACCCGTGCAGCGAGTTTAGCGTTTATTCAAACACAACAAGCAGCGTTAGCTAAGTTTGACCCTAAACTCATGTCACCAGCGACACTGACCGATTACCGTCTTATCGAAAACTTACTTGCCGAAATGAAGTGGAACATTGACACCTTCAAGTCATGGCAATGGAACCCTGCCAGTTATAACGTCTCTGGTGGATTTGCCCAGATTATTAATGAAGACTTTGCCCCGCTTAGTGAGCGTTTGCGTTCAGTGTTAGCAAGAATGGAAAATGTGCCAGCTTATTACGCTGCAGCAAGAGAAAACATTCAAAACCCAACGATTGAACACACGCAACTCGCGATAATGCAAAACCAAGGCGCATTCTCTGTTTTTTCTAATGATCTACTGAATCAAGTTTTAGCGTCGAGTTTATCCAACGCTGAAAAGGCGTTATTTGCTAATCGTTTTAATAAAGTGACCATGGCAATTAATGAACACATTGATTGGTTAACTGCATTAGAGGCTAAACTTGAGGTCGAGGGCGCGAAAAGCTTCCGTATTGGTGAGAAACTGTACGAACAAAAGTTTACCTACGATATACAAGCGGGTATGTCAGGTAAGGCGCTTTATGAAAAAGCTGTCAAAGACAAAAATCGAGTTCAGGCCGAAATGGCCAAAATCACCAAGAAAATTTGGAGTAAATACTTCGATACTCCCATGCCAACAGATGACAAAGTTGCAATTAAACAACTGATTAATAATCTTTCTGCCAAGCATGTTAAACGCGAAGATTTTGTTGATGAAGTTCGAGCGCAGATCCCAGAGCTGATTGATTTTGTTAACGAGAAGAACCTAGTCACCCTAGATCCAAATAAGCCCTTGGTGGTTCGTGAGACCCCCGCATACATGCGTGGATATGCCGGCGCTTCAATTAGTGCCCCTGGCCCCTATGAAAAGTCAGGTAACACCTATTATAACGTGACACCACTTGATGGAATGAGTGATCCCTCTGCTGAAAGTTACCTCAGAGAGTACAATCATTGGATACTACAGGTACTTAATATCCATGAGGCCATTCCTGGACATTACACTCAATTGGTTTATTCAAATGAATCGCCGAGCCTAATTAAAAGTTTATTTGGCAACGGTGCGATGGTAGAAGGCTGGGCTGTGTATACCGAACGTATGATGCTTGAAGAGGGCTATGGCAATTTTGAGCCTGAAATGTGGCTGATGTACTACAAATGGAACTTACGAGTCATCGCGAATACTATCCTAGATTACAGTATTCAAGTTAACGGCATGACTGAAGAGCAAGCTTTAGATCTTATGATTAACGAGGCATTTCAGCAGCAAGCTGAAGCTGAAGGGAAATGGCGCCGTGCAACACTGAGTCAGGTACAGTTAACCAGTTACTATTCGGGTTACCGTGAGATATACGATTTAAGAGAAGAGTATAAAACGCTTAAAGGTGATGACTTTGACTTAAAGGCATTCCACGAAGAATTTTTAAGTTACGGCAGCGCACCGGTAAAATATATTCGTGAGCTTATGCTGAATAAATAAGTTGTTTACGGTCAATACGTCAACATTAAACCTGCTTACATAGTCAAAGTGCAGAGCCGCCAGTAAAAACTTGCGGCTCAGCTTCTTTCAATACCAGATCCTTATCAGAAAAATCGCGATAAATCCCGTTAAATCAATCCAAGTTAATCAAAGATGCTGGTAAATTCTTACCTTTCAATGTAATCTTAATGAAAATTATTCGTATTAAGATTGTTTGAGATGAAACACCTTCTATTGGTAGATGATGATATTGTATTCCTAAAAGCTTTATTACCTGTTTTGGAACAAGAAGGCTTTATTGTCACCGTTGTAAATAGCGGCGCCGATGCACTGGATAAACTAAAGTCCATTAGGCCGGATTTGATATTGTTAGATATCAATTTGCTAGAGTTAAGCGGCTTTGAGTTGCTAACACTGCGACTCGATAAAACACCGGCTATCGTTATCTCAACTTTAGATACAGAAGAGGACAGAATTAAAATATATGAGTTAGGTGCCGATGACTTTCTGAGTAAGCCATTTAGTCACCGTGAGCTAGTGGTGCGGATTAACGCATTGATGCGCCGAATAGACTGCATTAAAAATAATGCTGATTGTCAGCTTAAATTCTCTGAAGATATTAGCTTTGATGATAACCAGTTTATGATTTCAACCTCTGAGCAATCAGTATCGTTCACTCAAACAGAGTTTAAACTGTTTAAGTATTTATTTGAAAGGAAAGGTTTGGTCGTAACAAAGCAGGAATTGCAGCTTAGGGTCTTACAAAAAGAGCTAGGGCAGTTTGATCGTAACCTTGATATGCATATCAGTAATACACGCCGTAAACTGTCAGAAAATCAACTCCCGAAGACATTGATCAATACAGTGAGAGGTAAAGGGTATAGCTTTGCGTAGCCAAGTTGATAGGTTTTATATGTTCATAAAAAAGGGAGCGATTTGCTCCCTTTTTTAATGACTGGTTCTGAGGTGTTACTTAAGTAGAATCATTGGATCAACAAATTCTAAATTAAGCGCTTCAGCAACTTCAGCACAAGTGATCTTACCGTGCATAACATTAAGACCGTTCAGTAAGTGCTTATCTTGTAGAAGTGCTTCTCTGTAACCGAGTTGAGCCAGCTTAATGATGTATGGCAGTGTTGCGTTGTTCAATGCAAATGTCGAGGTGCGAGCGACAGCACCTGGCATGTTAGCAACGCAGTAATGAACAACATCATCAACGATGTAAGTAGGATCTTGGTGAGTCGTCGCATGGGATGTTTCAATACAACCGCCCTGGTCAATTGCAACATCTACGATTGCAGAGCCAGGCTTCATGCGTTTGATATGTTCTTTAGTCACAAGTTTCGGAGCCGCAGCGCCTGGAACAAGAACACCACCAATCACAAGATCAGCTTCAAGTACATGTTTCTCAATTGCATCAGCAGTTGAGTAAATTGCTTTAACTTTATTGTCAAATTGAGCGTTAAGGCGACGAAGAGCATCAATGCTTCTATCTAAAATAACAACGTCGGCACCTAAACCCACAGCCATTTGCGCTGCGTTTGTACCCACCATGCCGCCGCCAATAATCACAACTTTAGCAGGCTCAACACCTGGCACGCCACCGAGTAACATACCGCGTCCACCCATAGATTTCTCTAGAGCCATGGCACCGGCTTGAATAGACATACGGCCTGCAACTTCAGACATAGGGGCAAGCAGTGGAAGGGTACCGCGATCATCAGTGACTGTTTCATATGCAATACAAACAGAACCGCTTTTCACTAGGTCTTCTGTTTGTGGAAGGTCTGGCGCTAAATGAAGGTAGGTGAATAGCAACTGGTCTTCACGTAACATTGCGCGTTCAACAGCTTGAGGCTCTTTTACTTTAACAATCATCTCTGATTGAGCAAACACCTCTGCAGCAGTGTCCAGTATTTTTGCACCGACTTCGATATAATCTTGATCTGTAAAACCAATGCCTGAGCCAGCATTTGTTTCAATAAAAACCTTATGACCACGTGACGTCAATTCACGAACACTTGATGGAACCATGCCAACACGATATTCGTGGTTTTTGATTTCTTTTGGAACACCTATAATCATCTTCGAGCCTCAAATTTGCATAAAAACCCATTTTCTATGGGTGTAATTGTTATTTTGTATTGCCTGAACGTGAATGTTTCAGGGAAATCTAGTATAGTATTCATTCCGCAGTTTATGCTGCTGAAGTTTTTTTAATAGCAGATAATAATATCGTCTTTGACGTCAACCAGGGTTATATATATGGTTAATAATAAAAAGAGTCCTATAAAAGACTTAGATCGCATCGATAGAAATATACTTAATGAATTACAGATTGATGGCCGAATTTCTAATGTCGAGTTATCTAAGCGCGTAGGGTTAAGCCCAACACCTTGCCTAGAGAGAGTGAAACGACTTGAAAAGCAAGGGTATATAAAGGGTTACACAGCATTAGTGAACCCTCATTATTTAGGTGCCTCTTTGTTAGTGTTTGTAGAGATCACTCTAAACCGTGATACTGCAGAAGTGTTTGATAAGTTTAATAAAGCGGTTCAGTTACTCGATGATATCCAAGAGTGTCACTTAGTCTCTGGAGACTTTGACTACCTATTGAAGACCCGAGTTTCTGATATGTCTGCATATCGTCGCTTATTGGGTGAAACACTTCTTAAATTACCAGCAGTTTCAGACACTCGTACTTATGTCGTGATGGAAGAAGTTAAGCAAACTAATCGTGTTGCTATCAATACTGTTTCAGACTCATAAATAATATACTAAATACAAAAAGGGGCCTAAAAGGCTCCTTTTTTTATACAAAATCCAAATTGATACAAATTGATGCAAACTGTTTGGGTGCATATTTATTCAATATTGCTAGAAAGTCGCAAACGCTGCATAAAGTCTTAAATTCTGGTATGTTATCCCTAATTAACGTTTTTTAGTGTAGGTTTTCCATTGTCTAAGGGAAATAGTGTTAAAACGCTCTCAGGCGTACAACGGCTATTAGAAGGTAGTCTCATTGTTTGTTGCATGTTGGCAACTTACGTTCTTATCGCTTTGAGCAGTTTCCATTCTTCCGATCCAGGGTGGAGTCAATCAAATTTCAGTGGTGAAATTAATAACCTAACGGGCGCTGTAGGCGCGTGGTTAGCGGATGTTTTATTTTATTTCTTTGGTTACTGCGCATACATCATTCCTATCATTATCGCATTAACGGGTTGGTTACTGTTTAAACGAACTCATAAGCTGTTAGAGATTGACTATTTTTCTGTTGGTCTACGTTTAATTGGCTTCTTGTTAATTGTATTTAGTCTTGCTGCGCTAGCGAGTATGAATGCAAACGGACTATATGGTTTTTCAGCCGGCGGCGTAGCGGGTGATGTTATTGGTCAAGCAATGCTGCCTTACTTTAACAAGTTGGGGACGACGCTATTACTACTGTGTTTTGTCGGTGCCGGTTTTACACTACTGACCGGTATTAGCTGGTTAACCGTGATAGAGCTAACAGGCTATGCCACGATTTGGCTATTTAAAAATCTGCGCGATCTACCTAATAAATTTAAGCCTGAATTGGGTGATACCGAAGATACACGCGGTTTTATGTCTGTGGTTGAACGCTTTAAAGAGCGACGTAATAGACAAACAGATGATGACTCGCATGAATACGAAGACGTCGATGAAGACGGCATTGAGCATGATGAATTTGATTCACAGCAAAAAGCCCAAAACAGTAACAGTAAGATTGTCGGACGAGAGTTAACACCTCAACCAAGAGTAAAGCCTAAAGTTATTGAACCTCAATTCAATACACCTAAGGCCAATGAACCTCAATTAACCGAGGCTGATAGCCACCATGCTACTTTAGCTGATGAACCAAGGATTTCAGCCCCATGGGTGAATGAAAGCTGTGATGAAATTGAATCAATCGATTTCAATAATAACGCCTCGTCGGGTGCGGTTAATGCAGTTAAGCGTATTGAGGATGACAAGGCTAAGATTGTTGATGGGATAGTTGTATTACCCGGTCAAGCCATTGAGCAAGAGCGCCAGCCTATGGCGCCGTTACCTAGTATCTCTTTATTGGATGTCCCAAATCGTAAGACCAATCCAATTAGTCAAGAAGAGCTAGAGCAAATTGGTAAGCTAGTTGAGGTTAAACTCGCCGACTTCAATATTACTGCAAACGTAGTAGGTGTTTATCCTGGCCCGGTTGTAACTCGTTTTGAGCTTGAACTCGCTCCTGGGATTAAAGCCTCTAAAATCACAAATTTATCGAAAGATCTGGCGCGTTCATTGTTAGCTGAAAATGTACGAGTAGTTGAGGTGATCCCAGGTAAAGCCTATGTGGGGCTAGAGTTGCCGAATAAGTTCCGTGAAACGGTATTTATGCGTGATGTGCTCGACTGTGAAGATTTCAGAGACGACCCTTCACATCTAAGCATGGTGCTCGGTGCTGATATCGGTGGTAAGCCAGTTGTTGTTGATTTAGGCAAAATGCCGCATCTGCTTGTTGCAGGTACTACCGGTTCAGGTAAGTCAGTGGGTGTAAACGTAATGATCACTAGTCTGTTGTATAAATCAGGCCCTGATGATGTGCGTTTCATCATGATTGATCCTAAGATGCTTGAGCTATCTGTTTATGAAGGGATCCCGCACTTACTGTGTGAAGTGGTTACCGATATGAAAGAAGCAGCTAACGCGCTACGTTGGTGTGTCGGAGAGATGGAGCGTCGCTATAAATTGATGTCAGCACTTGGCGTGCGAAATCTAAAAGGCTATAACGCTAAGATTAAACAGGCTAAAGAGTCAGGGCAGCCTGTACATGATCCACTGTGGAAGTCGTCTGACAGCATGGAGCCAGAAGCGCCAGAGTTAGATAAACTGCCATCTATCGTAGTGGTGGTCGATGAATTTGCCGACATGATGATGATTGTAGGTAAAAAAGTAGAAGAGTTGATTGCACGTATCGCTCAAAAAGCCCGTGCTGCAGGGATCCATTTAATCCTTGCTACTCAAAGACCTTCTGTTGATGTGATCACCGGTTTGATTAAAGCTAACATTCCAACACGTATGGCGTTTCAAGTTTCATCTCGCATCGATTCGAGAACGATTCTAGATCAACAGGGCGCGGAAACCTTGCTTGGTATGGGGGATATGTTGTACTTGCCACCAGGTACTAGCGTTCCTATCCGCGTTCACGGTGCATTTATTGACGATCATGAGGTTCATAAAGTGGTCGCCGATTGGCATGCTCGAGGTAAACCGCAATATATCGAAGATATTTTGCAAGGTTCTGCAGAAGGTGAGCAAGTGTTATTACCTGGCGAAGCCAGTGATTCAGAAGAGGAGATGGATGCCTTATACGACGATGCGGTTGCGTTTGTGACACAAACTCGTCGTGGTTCAATATCAAGTGTGCAGCGTAAGTTTAAAATTGGTTATAACCGTGCAGCGCGTATTATCGAACAGATGGAACTTCAAGGTGTTGTCAGTGCCCAAGGTCATAACGGTAATCGAGAAGTATTAGCGCCGCCACCGCCAAAAGATTACGTGTAAATAAGTGCCATGCCCCACAAAATATATTCAGTGTTAAGCCTAAAATATAGGCTTAACTCGGAGAACAAAATGAAAAAGATTTTTGCTATTGCAGCGCTAAGCCTGCCTTTGTTGAGCCACTTTCCAGCTTTTGCTGGAGCGTCTGATGAACTAAAAGTTAAGTTGACTGAGGTCAATAGCTTAAAAGCTAACTTCACTCAGACTGTTACCGACATCAACGATAAAGTGATTCAAAGGGGTGAGGGGGTATTTGCTTTGTCTCACCCCAATCAATTTTATTGGCATTTAACCGCACCTGACGAGTCTTTAATTGTTGCAGACGGTACTGACGTTTGGATTTATAACCCATTTGCAGAAGAAGTTTCTGTTATGGACCTAAATCAGGCTATCAATGCATCTCCCATAGCCTTGTTAGTGCACTCTGACGATGCGACCTGGTCACAATACAATGTTATTCAACACCAAAACTGTTTTGATATCAGCCCTAAAGATAAAGACAGCGGTGTATCTGAAGTGCAAGTTTGCTTTAAGGATAAGCAGTTAACTAAAATGGTACTCAAGGATCAACAGGGCAATATCAGTGACTTTACACTGACCAATCAAAGTGTCATTGCCGGTAAAGACCAAGCACTGTTTGAGTTCATCGTACCTGACGATGTAGATATCGACGATCAACGTCTTAAATCGACTAATTAAGAGAAGTTCGTGTCCAGTTTCAGTTTTGATTTTGCACCAGACTTTAGACCGTTAGCCGCAAGAATGCGGCCTGAACGGCTAGAGCAATATATTGGCCAGTCACATCTGTTAGGTGAGGGCAAGCCTCTGCGCCAAGCGCTTGAAGCAGGTCGGGCGCATTCGATGATGTTCTGGGGACCACCAGGCACAGGTAAAACAACCCTGGCCGAGTTAGTCGCACATTATGCCAATGCACATGTAGAACGCATTTCTGCGGTTAGCTCGGGGGTTAAAGAGATCCGTAGTGCCATTGAGCATGCCAAGAGCGTAGCGCAGTCGCGAGGGCAACGTACCTTACTGTTTGTTGATGAGGTACATCGCTTCAATAAGAGCCAGCAAGACGCCTTCTTACCCTTCATTGAAGATGGTACGGTGATATTTGTTGGTGCCACGACTGAAAACCCATCCTTTGAGATCAATAATGCATTGTTATCTAGGGCGCGGGTATACCTTATTAAGCAGTTAGCGCCCGATGAGATAGGCCAAATTGTTCAGCAAGCGCTTGAGGATGAAGAAAGAGGGCTTGGAAAACGTCATTTACTCATGCCTCCAGATGTTTCGTTAAAGTTGGCTCAAATCTGTGATGGTGACGCGCGGAAAGCGTTAAACCTGATTGAGCTAATGAGCGATATGCTTAAAGATGGCGAAGCATTTACCGAAGAGATGATCATCGCAGTTGCAGGTCAACAGCTTGCTGGATTCGATAAAAATGGTGATCAATATTACGATCTGATTTCAGCGGTTCATAAATCAATTCGTGGCTCGGCTCCTGATGCGGCGCTATATTGGTTTTGTCGGATGTTAGAAGGCGGCTGCGATCCTCTTTATATTGCACGTCGCCTGTTAGCGATTGCATCTGAAGATATTGGTAATGCTGATCCTATGGCGATGACAGTCGCCATTAACGCGTGGGAGTGTTTTCATCGGGTTGGGCCATCTGAAGGTGAGCGAGCAATCGCACAAGCTGTATTATATCTTGCTAGTGCACCTAAAAGTAATGCGGTCTATACTGCTTTTGCAGCTGCACGTCAGTTAGCGCGTGAAACGGGTCATGAGCCGGTACCTGAACATTTACGTAATGCACCGACACAACTGATGAAAGATATTGGATACGGCGAGGGCTATCGTTATGCTCACGATGAACCAAATGCGTACGCCAGTGGCGAGAAATACCTTCCGGCCTCGATAGTTGAACATCGTTTTTATTATCCTACCGAGCGTGGATTTGAAAAGCGGATTAAAGATAAGCTATCTCAATTACAGCAGTTAGATGAACAGAGTGAGGTGAAAAGATATGAATAATGTACTTTTTATCGCCTTGGGTGGATCAATTGGCGCTGTTTTACGCTATCTTATCTCATTATTGATGCTTCAGGTATTTGGTAGTGGATTTCCTTTTGGTACACTGGTCGTTAATATTTTAGGTTCGTTTTTAATGGGTGTTGTTTTTGCACTCGGAGAAGTTAGCGAACTTAGCCCAGGGATAAAAGCGTTCATTGGGGTCGGCCTGTTAGGAGCCCTAACCACGTTTTCCACTTTTTCCAATGAGTCTTTGCTTTTGATGCAAGAAGGTTTATTGGTTAAAGCCATATTGAATGTTGTTGTTAACGTATGCGTTTGTATTTTCGTCGTATATCTAGGACAGCAATTGGTGTTTTCTCGTTTTTAACTATTAAGATAATAAAATATGTTAGATCCAAAATTTTTACGTAATGAATTAGAAGTGACCGCAGAGCGTTTAGCGACTCGCGGATTTATTTTAGATGTTGAGCGCCTAGGCAAGCTTGAAGACAAGCGTAAGTCACTACAGGTTGCTACCGAAGAATTACAAGCATCACGTAACGCTATCTCTAAATCGATTGGTCAAGCTAAAGCTAAAGGCGAAGATGTTGCACCAATCATGGCTCAAGTGGGTTCACTAGGTGAAGAGCTTGATGCTAAGAAAGTTGAGCTTGCATCTTTACTCGACGAGCTAAACTCTATCGCAATGAGCGTTCCTAACCTACCTGATGAGTCTGCACCTATTGGAGCGGATGAGTCTGAAAATGTTGAAGTTCGCCGTTGGGGCACGCCTAAAGAGTTTGATTTTGACGTTAAAGATCATGTAGAGCTTGGTGAGAATATTGGCGGTTTAGACTTTAAGAATGCCGTTAAGATCACCGGTTCACGCTTTATCGTTATGAAAGGCCAAATCGCTCGCATGCACCGCGCACTAGCACAGTTCATGTTGGATCTGCACACTACTGAACATGGTTATACTGAAGCTTATGTGCCTTTACTGGTGAATGAAGACAGCTTATTGGGTACCGGTCAGCTACCGAAATTTGGTGAAGATCTATTTCACACCAAACCAGCAACAGAAGAAGGTCAGGGCCTAAGCCTTATTCCAACGGCAGAAGTTCCGCTAACTAACTTAGTTCGCGATACCATTGTTGATGAAGAAGAGTTACCGATTAAGCTTACGGCACATACACCTTGCTTCAGAAGTGAAGCGGGTTCATACGGTCGTGATACACGTGGTTTGATCCGTCAGCATCAGTTTGACAAAGTTGAGCTAGTACAACTTGTAAAGCCAGAAGATTCTATGCAGGCATTAGAAGAGCTAACCGCTCACGCTGAAACTGTGCTGCAAAAGTTAGGTCTACCGTACCGTACTGTTGTGCTTTGTACTGGTGACATGGGCTTTGGTTCAAGCAAGACTTTTGATATTGAAGTTTGGTTACCTGCACAGAACACCTTTAGAGAGATCTCATCTTGCAGTAACATGCAAGATTTCCAGGCACGTCGTATGCAGGCTCGCTTTAAGGCTAAAACTGATAAGAAGCCAAGCTTACTTCATACCCTAAACGGTTCAGGCTTAGCAGTAGGTCGTACTTTGGTAGCGGTTATAGAAAACTACCAAAATGCAGATGGTTCTATCACTGTGCCAGAAGTATTACGTGGTTATATGGGCGGCTTAGAAAAGATTGGTTAATACCAAGCGCCATTAACCGTAAAAGCCTTCATTTATTTGAAGGCTTTTTTGTTTGTGGCAATGTACGCACCGTCTTACAGTATTGTGATTAATTCGGAAAAATTTTAAGAAATACGTATATTTACTCCCCTTCGACTGATGAAAGCTAAGCGATAGCGCAAATTTTACTAATAGTCGCAGATCTCGCTTTGTGCTACTTAGCTTCAATGTTATAAATACACGCGAAAACCCTACACTTCTAATATTTAGGAAAGCCGTCATGATATTTTCCCAGGTTGAACTGGCCCCAGCTGATCCCATTTTAGGTCTAACAGATGCATTCAAAGCAGATGCTCGCGAAAACAAAGTGAATTTAGGCGTTGGCATTTATAAAGACGAATCAGGCCAGACACCTATCCTAAAGTCAGTAAAATTTGCAGAAGAAAAGCTATTAGGAACTGAGAAAAGTAAAAGCTACCTCGGTATGGAAGGCGTTCAAGCGTACAACCATGCCGTTCAAGGCTTACTATTTGGTACTGAACATGATGTAGTATCACAGCAACGCGCATTAACGGCGCAGGCACCAGGTGGTACGGGCTCCTTACGCGTTGCGGCAGAATTTATTGTTCGTCACACGTCATCAAAAACTATCTGGATCAGTAATCCTACATGGGCCAACCATAATAATATTTTTGCTACTGCGGGCCTACAAATTGCTGAGTACCGCTATTACAAGGCTGAAACTCATGGTCTAGATTTCGAGGCTATGCTGACAGATCTTCAGGGCGCTAAGGCTGGCGATCTTGTCTTACTTCACGGCTGCTGTCACAACCCAACGGGTATCGACTTAAACCTTGACCAATGGCAGCAAGTTGCTGATCTGTGTTTAGAGAAGTCGTTAGTTCCGCTTTTTGATTTTGCTTACCAAGGTTTTGGTGCTGGTGTTGAAGAAGATGCTCAAGGTCTTCGTATTGTTGCTAATACGGTTCCTGAGTTAATCGTTGCCAATTCATTTTCAAAAAACTTTGGCCTATATAACGAACGTATTGGCGCAGTAACGGTTGTTGCTTGTAATAGCGGCGAAGCAGTGAACGCATTCAGCCAAATTAAGAGCACTATCCGTGCATCATATTCGAATCCTCCAGCACACGGCGCGCTGATCGTTAGTACTATTTTGGCTGATGACACACTTAAGCAATTATGGCACGACGAACTAAAAGAGAT
Organism: Shewanella sp. 125m-1; assembly: GCF_052977065.1. Classification (NCBI taxonomy): domain Bacteria; kingdom Pseudomonadati; phylum Pseudomonadota; class Gammaproteobacteria; order Alteromonadales; family Shewanellaceae; genus Shewanella; species Shewanella sp. 125m-1. The sequence continues at coordinate 51,483 of NZ_JBRILT010000005.1, read as the reverse complement.
GCGCGAACGTATTGCAGAAATGCGTACGCTGTTTGTAGAGTCATTAAAAGCGGCTGGTGTTGAGCAAAATTTTGATTTTATCTCTCGCCAAAACGGTATGTTCAGCTTTTCAGGTCTTAATAAAGACCAAGTTAATCGCTTAAAAGAAGAGTTTGGCGTTTACATTGTGGGTTCTGGGCGTATTAGTGTTGCAGGCATGACTAAAAACAATATGCCGGTCATCTGTGAAGCTATTGCTAAGGTTCTTTAATCTAGTGATGATACGATTACATCGTTGAAGATAAGATCAGCCTAGTTATCAGAAGCTTAACATGCGCGTCAGTGACACACTACGCGCATTTTTTATGCTTATCTTTTAACAATCAGTATAAAGTTCTCCTCGCTTAGCAAGAGTTTAGTACTTTCAAACCAGGAACATCAATAGCTCCTGTGTTATACCAATCGCATTAAGTATTTAATCAATTCAGAAGCGCTCAAGCTGTTCAATTGAAGGCCTATGGACGACAGAATGGTTATTCCCTTGTGAGTCGGTGCAAAGCATTACTCTAATCTTATAATTTATATCCATATAGTCGTGCATTAATAACATTGGCAGCTTATAAAAGCTTTAAAGCATTAAAACTGGGCTTTAGCAGTGTTATTGGCCTTCCTACTACGGCGTTGAATAACACCTCAAGGGAAATTCTACTTTTTGATTCATTCGTTTAGTTTTAGTTGGTCAAACACACTCTGAATAGAAAGCTTTCTTAATGCAAATTAGTATCAATTGAGGTTTATCAGGCTAATAAACCTCTTGCTGCCGAGCATAAAGTCAATTTAGTTGTTATTGCAAAAGTGGTGATAGTGATATTAAAACGGCACGAGTTAATACTTAATTACTCTTTCTTTTCAAAGTAGGGATAAATATGCCCAGGAATTAACTTATGGTAGAGCACTGCTAATACCACAATTCCTAAGGTGCCAATTAAGATGGGATGCAGTAAAAAAGTCCAACTTGTATGGCCTCCAAGCATAATAAGCAAAGGGTTTCCCCCTGCGGGTGGATGGGTAACATCAAAAAGTAACATGAAAAATAGGCCAAGTCCCACAGCTAAACCAAGTGTTAAAGATGTGATAGGGAGATAGTTCACAAAGATAAGCCCAACCGTTGCAGTAATAATATGGCCCAATATGACATTTTTAGGTTGTGCTAATGGACTGCGGTGCACCCCAAAAATAAGCACCATAGTCGCCCCAAAAGGTGCAATTAAAACATAGGGAGAGTCAATTTCAGTATCAATTGCCGCTAGAGTCCATATACAAAGTGTCGCGCCTATTGCTGAAATAGTCGCTGTAACTAATTTATTATCTTTAATAAGTGAGGTGAGAGATGTTTTCATCGTGACAACTGGCCATTGCTTATCGATATCTGTAACTATTCAGTCTGGCTAGAGGAACCTAATAGGTCAAGTAATGGAACAGTGAAGGGCTGAGTTGCCAAATGCAGATAATAACGTGTGTTGTAATGACGGAATTCAAATATTGTATTACTAAATAGAAACTTACTGACCTGGGTTTACGGCCTTTCTAATACGATGTTTAAGTTAATTATATCAAACAATAATCCATCGCATTTTGTTAGCAACCCATAAAAAAGCGCTTGGCTGATTCCTCGTTAATCCATGGTCAACTCTTGAGTGGTTCTTGACTATGTTGTCATTACCTTAAAATCGTGACCAACCATTAAAGACAGTGCATCTGCTAACGCTCGTTTATCGTGTAAACCAATATGGTGTGAACTACGCAGCGGATAATAACTAATATTACCTTCCTGGTAAGCACTGTCAGCGTTGCACAGCACTTGATCGATAATCTTTAGCCCCAATACTTGATGGCACCAATCGATTTTGTGGCTCAAGCTGCAATTAGCAATGGGAGACGGCTCATCGGTGAGATTATCAATTAAAATCACTTCAGCCTTTGATTGTGCGAGTGCATTGGCTATTTTGGGGAGTAATAGTGGTGGCATAATACTCGTTAAAAAACTACCTGGACCTAAAATAATCAGCTCGGCCTCTCGAATGGCTTCACAAGCTTCGCATGTTGCCTGAACTTGTGGATCGAGTGACAAGGCGATGGGAGTATCTTGCATTCTATCAACATCGGTTTCACCAAAAACACTTGTCCCACAGGCTTGTAGTGCCACTAAGTGAGTAGGCTCTTCTGACATGGGGATTAGGCGAGTGTCGATATTAAGAAAGTTACGCACCAAGTTGACAGCGTCTAGCGGCCGTACACAAAGTTCATCCAGTGCCATAAGCATTAAATTGCCAAGGTTGTGACCTGACAACTCATTATCGCCACTAAAGCGATATTCAAACATTAACGAGCCGACAGAAGGGCGCTTGGCAAGTTGAGTTAAACAGTTACGTAAATCTCCCCAAGCAATGCAGTCTTGCTCTGCTCTTAACCGTCCCGTAGAACCACCGTTATCGGTCGTCGTAACAATACCGGTAAGCCTAGGGCCTAAGAATGAAAGTGCAGATAAAACTTGTCCTAAGCCATGCCCGCCACCTATGGCTACCACATGTTTGTATTGATTAAGCCCATTTTGTTTCATTTTTGGGGTCTCCTTCCTGAATACCCAAAGCAATATAAAAGACTGCAGAATTATAACTGAGATAACAAAATTATTCGCGATGTATTCTCAGCTAAAGCTAGCATATAATGGCCGTAATTAAGCAAAGTATTAAGCGTTTGATAAAGGAAAATGAGTGAAAACAGGTAAAGTCGGATTGTTTACCCTAGCATTAGGGCTTGTGATAGCGCTAATTCTACTGGTTAGATTAATATTAGTTCCCGTGAGTGAAGAGCAAACACAATCATTAGGAAAAGCAGTTAAAAACGCAGAAACTGCTAGCTTAGTGCCGGATTTTGCAGCCATCAAAGATGTTAGCGAGAAAAAAAAGGCCTTCTTTGCCTTTCTTAAGCCTTCGATCAAACATCAAAATGCCATCATTCTAGATGAGCGCAACTTTCTTATTGGTATTCGTAATCAAATCGTTAATGACAAAGCGCTTACCGAAGCCGATGAGTTTAGACTGCAGCAGATCTCTGAAAAGTATCAATATACCTTTAGAAGTCTCAATATTGGCAATATAGATACCTTATTAGTTCGTGTTGATGTCATTCCACAAGAGATGGTACTTATTCAAGCTGCGAACGAAACTGGTTGGGGCAGTTCGCGTTTTGCTCGAGAAGGGCTTAACTTCTTCGGTCAATGGTGTTTTAGAAAAGGTTGCGGACTGGTGCCACAATCTAGAACTGAAGGCCTGTCTCATGAAGTCGCACTATTTAAAACAGTTGAAGATTCAGTGGCTTCTTATATGCGTAACTTGAATTCGAATGCTGCTTATTCTTTGTTGCGATCAATTCGTGCAGATTTACGTGCTCAAGACAAAAATCCAGAAGCACAAGACCTTGTTTATGGTTTAATTAATTACTCTGAACGTCAAGAAGCTTATATTGATGAGTTACTTGAAATGTTACGCCAAAACCAACGATTTTTAGTGGATAACAATGAAAAAACAACTGCTGTTTAGCTGTATCTTATTAGGACTTGCATCTGCAAGTCAGGCTGCGCCGATCTCACTTGAGTATCAAAGCTTTTACCAACGCCTTAAGCAAGTTAATAAAGGGAATTACCAATTAGTTGAACTGGCATTTTCTGTATCAAAGGCGAATGGCTGCAAAGTTAACAGTGGCACTATAACGACTGAAAACGATTCTTTTCCGCTGACTATCACTAAAGATCAACGTTTGTTCTTGCCTTATGATGGCCAACTAAAATCTGATCGCGCGCTAATTAATTTAGACGTTGAAGGTGATGCCAAGTCTTGTGCTATTGCCATGCAGGTTAGAGCTAAAAACACAAAAAAAGCCTATAGCCAAGAAGAGCTTAAACAGATTGCAGCAGAGATGAATGCATTGTTGAGTCAGATGCAAGGTTTTCCAATGCGCTTATTTGCATCCGATATAGCGGGTCTAAATCTTGAATTTGATGGTGATGCAAGTTTAATCATTGATGGAAAAGTGATCCCTGTTACGGGGACTTATCGTCTTGTGATGAGTGACTTAGATAAACTGACAACGCTAGAATCTTCAGTAGCACCTAAGGTCATTAGTCCCTGGACCGCGAAGTAATAGGCATGTATATAAGCTAATGAAACTCAGTCATCGAGGGCATCTAGCTGCATCATCTAAGTCATAAGCATACAAAAAGCCCTGCATTGCAGGGCTTTTTGTATGGGCTTTTTATGCCAGTATTAACTAATCAGGCGTATAGGTGCTGACCACATCAATACGGGCCGCTTTATCTAAATTGATGTGGCCATTGTTGGCTACATCAACAAAGTCAAAGGCGGGTAGATCAGACTCAGCCACATCACCACGCATAGGTGCATCTGGATCTCGAGTCAATGACAAGAAATCGAACTGCTCTCTATCGACACCTTGAGACGGCGCAGTATTTTGCATCGCAGTGAAGATTGTTTCAATACGGCCTGGATGTTCACTATCCCACTGGACTAACATCTCCTTTACTGCCGCACGCTTTAAGTTTTCTTGTGAACCACAAAGGTTACAAGGAATAATTGGGAAGTTTTTAAGTTCAGCATATTCAGCGATATCTTTTTCACGGCAATAAGCTAATGGGCGGATCACCATATTGGCGCCATCATCTGACAACAACTTTGGTGGCATCGCTTTCATTTTGCCAGCAAAGAACATGTTTAGGAACATGGTTTCAATGATGTCATCTCTGTGATGGCCAAGGGCGATCTTGGTCGCGCCAATTTTCTGTGCAAAGCCATAAAGCGTACCGCGGCGTAGACGAGAGCACAGAGAGCAGGTGGTTTTACCTTCTGGGATCTTATCCTTAACGATAGAGTAAGTGTCTTTTTCCAGAATATGGTAAGCAACGCCTAAAGTATCAAGATACGCTGGTAAAATGTCTTCAGGAAAGCCAGGTTGCTTCTGATCTAAATTAACCGCTACGATTTCGAATTTAATAGGTGCGCGTTGCTGAAGATTCAACAAGATATCAAGCATGGCATAACTATCCTTGCCACCAGATAGGCAACACATAACGCGGTCACCTTCTTCAATCATGTTGTAATCACCAATAGCACGGCCAACTTCACTGCGTAAACGCTTTTGCAATTTTGACATGCGGGTGACTTGTTTTGGAGTTAATTCTTCGGACATAAAAAAACGCGCCTAGTACACAAATGTTCAGGGCGCGTATTATTCCAGCTTAAAGGCTTTTGGTAAAGCTTAGAAAGCGGTTATACCTCTTCTAATGGTGATTTATAACCATTAGGCTTTATCGCAAGTAGATCGCAGTTGATGCTATCAATAACATGCTCTGCAGTATTACCGATTAAGGCTGCTGAAAGTCCAGTTCGGCCAACGGTACCTAATATCACAAGTTCTGCATCTAAAGAGGCTGCCATGTCAGGGATAACATCTTCTGGGAGACCTTCTTTAACGTGGCAAAAATCGGGTGAGATCCCATAAGCATTAGCAAGGTAACTGATGCGTTCCTCATGCTGTAACTTTATGGTTTCACTATAGGTATGAGCATCAAAGTCGGGGAGTTCGATAGCCAAGTTAACAGGGGTGCCAGGATAACCATTAACTAAATGCACTTGAGCGCTAAACTGCTGAGCGAGCTTTTTCGCGTGAGAGATAATCTTACCATTGAGTGATTCGTTAGCATCTTCTTCAGAGCTGACATTAACCGCACAAATAATTTTACCAGCTACAGGCCAATCATGCGTTTTTACAAGTAGCACTGGAATAGGGGCTTTACGCAACAAGTGCCAATCTGTCGGGGTGAAAATGACTGATTTTAACTTGTCATGTTCATGGGTGCCTTTGACAATAAGATCATACTCACCATCAATAGCGTGTTTAATGATGCTTTCGAACGGGCGGTTGTGCCAAATAACATCTAAATTTATGGTTAAACCGTCTTTACGATAGGGTTTAACCACATCTTCAAGCCACGCTTTACGTTGATTAACCACGCCTTCACGCATTGACTCTCGCTCTTGACCTGAAAGAATAGAGGTCATTTCATAAGAAAAGTCAAAAATGGATAAAAATACAGTTATTACGGCTTGATTATCACAAGCAAGTTCAACAGCTCTGGCTAGAGCCGTCTGTTTATCTGTCGTAGGGTCGACAACCACAAGGAGTTTTTTATAGTCCATCATAACTTTTTCCTTATCTAATATCGTCTAGTTTTATCTTGCATCAATAGGATGATTTCGTATTGTTCTAGATCAAGTGATAACCTAAAAGTTCTACCTTGCAATATTACTGTTACCAGATAGTTCGCTCAAGGCATCTATATCAAGTATTGTAATATATTTACCTTTAACTTCAATTAGTTCTGCTTTCTGAAAGCGGCCAAGCAGACGGCTGATGGTTTCAACAGTTAACCCTAGATAGTTACCAATATCACCGCGAGTCATGGTTAATCTAAACTCTCTTGGTGAGAACCCTCGGCTGCCAAAGCGTTTAGCTAAGTTACTGATAAAAGCTGCGAGTCGTTCTTCTGCATTCTTTTTGCTCAGTAATAAAATCATCTCTTGATCGCTTTGAATTTCGTTACTCATTAAGCGCATGATCTGCTGTCTAAGCTTAGGCATTTTACCTGTAAGTTCATCGAGGGTCGTGTAGGGGATTTCACACACCATCGACGTTTCAAGCGCTTGAGCAAAGCTTTGATGAAATTGTGAATGAATTCCGTCAAAACCGATAACGTCACCCGCTAGATGAAAGCCCGTGATCTGTTCATCGCCTTGTTCGGTGATGGTATAACTTTTAATTGTGCCAGAGCGAATAGCAAATAAAGACTTTAATGGATCACCTGATTTAAAAATTGGCTCACCTTTTTGAATCGGCTTCTTGCGCTCAATAATTTCGTCAAGTTGATCTAACTCAGTCGAGTTTAGTGTAAACGGAATACATAGCGTACCCATGCTGCAATCATGACAATGAATCGCACATCCAGAAGCCATTTGGCGACGATTTTTGTTGTTATCTGTTGGCATTGTCTCTCTCAATTTTGACTATTCATCTACTATGTTAAACTAATTTGATATTAGGAGCTAGCGAAGCTGGGCGATAGCAATGTACAAGGTCTGCAATCCGAACCCCACCAAAGCGATCCCGCTGATAATGCGTACGGCTCTTTTCTGTACCCAACGGCAAAATGTACTTGCCGCAATACCTGCACTTAGCAGGGCGGGTAACGTACCTATACCAAAAGCAAACATAATTAAGGCGCCGTCTAGGGCATTTCCTGCTGCAACCGACCAAGTTAACATGCTGTAGACTAAACCACAGGGTAACCATCCCCATAGGCTTCCGGCGATAAATGCATGTCGCTTGTTTTTGATTGGAATAAATTTGTTAGCAATAGGCGAGATGTACTGCCACAGCCATTTTCCGAGGCGTTCTATCTGCACTACACCGGCCCAAATTTGAGCAATGTAGAGGCCGGTGATAATCATCATAAAGCCAGCAAATAGTCTTAGTACCAGCAAATAGGTGTCAACATCAAATAACAAGCCTAATGCACTGGTGCTGGCACCGACTAATGCGCCTGCTATTGTGTAGCTAATTATCCGGCCACTGTTGTAACTTAACAGGTAACCCAACTGTGCAACGAGCTTATTGCCCGTTTGTTGCTTAGGCAGGTTTGCAGATAGTGCGCCAACTAGCCCACCGCACATACCAATGCAATGACCGGCGCCCATGATCCCCACAAGTAATGCGCCAATTAAGCTATAGTCATTCACTTTTAGCGCTCTTTTGTTTAGTAGCCTCTTGTTGAGCTGTATCGGTTTTCGCACTAGTTGCTGCTGAGGAGGATTCAGTGCCCTGGGGAGCGGCATTTTCAGCCTGTGAACTAGACGTTTTGAGGTTAGTTGTATTAGCCAGGGGATCAGACAGGTTGCTTGACGTATTGTGCTGGCTAGCATTGTCACTTTGCGCTTTGTCGTCTTCAAAGAGTATCGATACGCTTTGCTTTTCAAGATCATCAAACTGATCAGACTTTACAGCCCAAAAGAAGATCCCAACGGCAACCAAAACAAAAAGCATGGCAATTGGGATTAGGACATAGATAATACTCATAAACGAACCTTAAGTAGTCTTAGGCTATTACTGACAACAATGAGTGAACTGGCGGACATGCCTATTGCTGCAACGTATGGAGCGACGTGACCGGTTACGGCCAACGGAATTATAAACAGGTTGTATCCAAGCGCCCAGAATAAATTCTGTTTGATGATCCGCCCGGTAGATTTGGCCACTTGGACCGCATCGGCAAAGCGTGAAAGGTTATCACCCAACAAGATAATATCTGCACTGTTTTTAGAAATCGCAGCGCCACTGCCCATCGCAATAGATAAGTTCGCGCCAGCAAGTACAGGCGCATCGTTAATACCATCACCAAACATGGCCACTTGCCCTTGCTGCTGAAATTTGTCAATTAATGCCAGCTTACCTTTGGGTGAAAGCCCTTTGTGCACATCATCAATGCCGAGTCTTTTACCTAATGCTGTTACTTCAGTCGAGTTGTCGCCACTTGCAATACTCAGTTTGCAGCCCATCTGTTTAAGTTGTGCCACGGCTTTAGCGGTATCAGGTCTAACTTCATCATTTAACGTGACCTTAGCTTGAATAACGCCATCACAACTTAACCAAACCGTTGTCGCACTCTCTATAGTATCGGTGCCATTAACAAATTGCTGACTGCCCACTTTAAACGCCTGGCCATTTATCACTCCTGACAGACCATTACCAACCACACTCAGTCTTTGTGTCACGCTAATAGACTTATCGATATGAGCTGTAAACGCTTTGGCAATAGGGTGCAAGGAGCCAGATTCTAATGCCGCAATGTAACCAAGTGCTTCGGCCTTTGATATGTCGCCGGTTAGCTCCACATCACTAATCGACAATGAACCTAAGGTAAGGGTACCGGTTTTATCAAAAACAACATGTTGGATTTTAGGCAATTTTTCAAATATACCAGAGCGACGGGTAATGATCCCAAGGCGGGTCATAATCGCTGTTCCACAGGTCACAGCGGTTGGCGTTGCTAAAGCAAGGGCGCAAGGGCAGGTTGCTACTAATACCGATAAAGTGACCCAAAAAGCGTCTTCCGGTGAATAGAAATACCAAAACAGATAGGTCAATGTGGCAATCAGTAAAATAGCCGCAGTAAAGTAATTTGAGAACCTGTCGGCGTATAAGGCGACTTTGGGCTTATTGTTAGATGCTATCTCTTGCAGACGAATAATTTCAGCAACTAACTGATCTTGCCCAAGCGCAGTCACTCTAACTAATATTGGCTGCTCAATGTTAATGGTACCGGCAAACACCTTTGATTCAAGCGCTTTATGTAATGGCATCTGCTCACCCGTTAACATGGCTTCATTTACCGCAGACTCACCTTCAACAACAACACCGTCAGCAGCAATAACGTCACCCGGCTTAACTAAAATGATATCGCCAATAACCAGCCGTTTAGCGGGTACTTCATCAAAACCGTCGTCAGTTTTTAATTGTGCGGTTAACGGTACAAGCTTATGGAGGTTGCTGGAACTCACTGAGGCTTTTTGACGGGCATTTTGCTCAAAGAAACGGCCTAGCAACAAGAAGAAGGTAAACATGGATACCGACTCAAAGTACACTTCGCCAGTACCATTGATGGTTTCAATACAGCTTGCGATATAAGCGCCGCAAATGGCGATACTCACAGAGACGTCCATGTTTAATCTGCCCATCAACAACGAGCGGACGGCACTAAAGTAAAATGGTTGAGCAGAATAAAAAACAACAGGGGCGGCAAATAACATGCTCACCCAACGAAAGTAGTCTCGGTACTCGGTATCCAGATCGCTAAAATAGCCGGAATAAAGGGCGAGGGCGAACATCATCACCTGCATGGTCGCGAAACCTGCAAGGCCGAGTCTTAATAAAAATTTACGACTGTCTTTCTTACTTTTAGTTTCTTGTTCGTCGACTTGAAACGGCGCTGCTTGGTAGCCAATATGGCTAATTTGATTGAGAATTTCGCTGAGTTTGATTTTGTCACTGTCCCACGCGATCAAAGCACGCTGCGTGGTTGAGTTAACTTGAATGTTAGCGATGCCATTAAGCTTATTAATCTTATGTTCAATCAGCCAAGCACAGGCAGCGCAAGTGATCCCATCAACCGTTAACGAGACTTCATTTAACGCATCTCTTTGTTGAATAAAGTCTTGCTGCACTTCTGGTAAGTCATAAGCACTGAAATTTGATAACTCTTCAGGCACCAACGCAGTTTGCTTATTACCAGGCTCTGTACGGAACTTATAGTAATTGGTCAGTCCAGCATCGATAATCGCTTGCGACACTGCTTGGCAACCTGGGCAGCACATTAGCTGCTCCACTTCGTTAATGGTGGTTGTGAATTGCTGACCAGTTAAAACGGGTTCGCTACAATGAAAGCAGCTTGTTTGACTCATGGGATGTTATTCTTTTTGTAAGTATTTGAAAAACCCGCTGCAGATGCGAACGGGTTAGGGCATAAACTAATTAGTTTAACCAGTACTGTTGATCATCTTTTAGCGTTACGCGTTGCTGTATACGCCAAGTTTGATCATAACCTTCAATTCTGACGTCCCAAGGGCCTTCAATACTCTGCGTTAAATCAATTCGATATACGCCATTGGCATCAGCGGTGACAATTTGCGAGAAATCTCGTTCTTCAAGAGTCGGGTGATAAAAGCTAATGCTTAAGCCTGCAAGATAGGTATCGCCACCTTGTTGAGACAGCTCAACGTATTTGTCATCAAACTCTAGCATGTAGTTCATGCCAAGCTGCTTAGCATGCTTTATCTTTCGAAGGTCAATATTAATGCCTTTACCTTCTTTATAGTATTCTTCGGTAACCAATGGGTCTTGGTTGTTAAAAGCAACCCAAAATAAATTGATACTTGCGACCACGGCACATAATGGCAGTATGATAAGAAACCAAGGCCAGAACTGTTTATACCAGGGTTGTGGAGTCGACATTATTTACCGCCTTTACTTATTAGAATAGTTGTTAAATGCTGGGAAAAAAGAACGCATATTTTACCCAAAAAACTGTGATTTAGCACTTAAAAAAAAGGCCTCGTTGGTGACGAGGCCTTATTAGTACACTAGATGTTACTCTGGTGTAATTACTTGTTTGACAAGCTGTAAACGTAAGCTGTGATTACGTGAACTTTTTCTTCACCTAATACATCTTTCCATGCAGGCATAACACCTGTACGACCGTTCTGAATTGACTGCTCGATAGCGCCACGACTTCCGCCGTAGACCCACGCATTGTCAGTTAGGTTAGGTGCACCCATAAACTTGTTACCGGTGCCGTCCATACCATGACAGGCAAAACAGCCTTTCATAAATGAACCCTGTCCTTGAGCTGCAAGTGCTGCATCGTGCTCACGACCAGATAGGCTTACAACGTATTCAGCTAGACCGGTAATCTCACTGTCTTCAATCGGTAAACCACCTTTTGGCGGCATCATACCGTGACGACCGTTCATGATTGAGGTCTTAATCGTTGCCAGCTCACCACCATATAACCAAGCGTTGTCGGTTAGGTTAGGGAAGCCTTTGCTACCACGCGCGTCACTACCATGACACATTGCACAGTTTTGTAAGAATAGACGTCCACCCACTTTTAGGGCTTCTTCATTCTTAACTAACTCTTCCAATGGCGTATCAGCATATGCCTTGAAGATAGGACCAAACTTTTCGTCTGCGTGCTTAACTTCTTGGTCATACTGTACCCAACGCCCTTCATTTTGAGCGTCAATAACAGCTTGCTTTGACTCTTCAATAGTACGAACGCTTTGGTTAGCACTTGTCCAACCTAATAAGCCTTTGAAACTACCAAGTCCTGGGTACAGTGCCAAATAGATAACACTGAATACGATGGTAATGTAGAACATATAACTCCACCACTTAGGTAGTGGGTTGTTTAGTTCTTCAATACCGTCGAAGCTGTGACCCATTGATTCGCCTTCTTCTACGCCCGTGTCGTTCTTAGAACAAGCACGAAGTAGAACAATACAACCAATGATTACCACAACGGTGAGTACGATAATCCATACACTCCAGAAGTTACTCATCACTTTTGTTCTCCTGAGTCCTTCGATACCGAGATTTTCTCATCATCTGAGAAAACTAGGTTAGCTGCATCGTCGAATTGTTTCTTACGACTAGCGCTATATGCCCAGGCAAATATACCGATGAAGGTCACCATTACAACGATAGTAATAATTCCACGTAATGTGCCGTAATCCATATTTTGCCTCCTTATTTAAGCGCGTGGCCAAGTGATTGCAGATATGCGATCAATGCGTCCAGCTCAGTCTTACCTTTCACAGCGTCTTTAGCGCCAGCAATCTCTTCAGCTGTATACAACTTATGAGTTGGGTGAAAGTTTTGCAGGATTTCCATCTTCTCACCGGTCAAATCACCAGTAAGGATGTTTTCTGCTAACCAAGGGTACGCAGGCATATTTGACTGAGGTACAACAGCGCGAGGATCAATTAAGTGAACCTCATGCCATTTGTCACTGTAACGACCGCCAACACGGGCTAGATCTGGACCTGTACGCTTAGAGCCCCACTGGAATGGGTGATCCCAAACTGACTCGCCAGCTACAGAGTAGTGGCCATAACGTTCAGTTTCTGCGCGAAGAGGACGGATCATCTGGCTGTGACAGCCATAACAGCCCTCACGAACATAGATGTCACGACCTTCAATCTGCATTGCCGTATAAGGGATCTGACCTTCTAATGGCTCAGTTGTATCTTCTTGGAACAGTAGGGGTGTAATCTCAACCAAGCTACCAAAGCTGATTGCGATAACAGTAAAGATCCCTAATAGACCGATGTTTTTCTCAACTAGCTCATGATTAAATTTCATCGTATCTACTCCTTAAGCTGCTTTTGCTTCAGCAATTGCTGGCAAAGAATCTTTAGGGGCCTTAACAGTACGCAGTACGTTGTATGCCATTATGAACATACCTGTAAGGAAGAATACACCACCTAGGAAACGTACAAAGTAGAACGGGTAAGAGGCTTCTAAGCTTTCAACAAAGCTATAAGTCAATGTACCGTCAGAGTTAACTGCGCGCCACATTAGACCCTGCATCACACCAGAGATCCACATTGAAACGATATAAAGAACAGTACCGATTGTTGCCAACCAGAAGTGAACGTTAATTAGGCTTGTGCTGTACATACGGCCGTGGCCAAACAGAACTGGGATCAAGTGATACAAAGAACCGATTGAAACCATAGCAACCCAGCCCAATGCACCAGAGTGAACGTGTCCAACAGTCCAGTCAGTGTAATGAGAAAGTGCGTTAACCGTCTTAATTGCCATCATTGGGCCTTCGAAGGTAGACATACCATAGAAAGACAATGAAACAACAAGGAAACGCAAGATTGGGTCAGTACGAAGTTTGTGCCAGGCACCAGATAAAGTCATGATACCGTTAATCATACCACCCCAAGACGGAGCGAATAGGATTAGAGACATCACCATACCAAGTGACTGTGTCCAGTCTGGAAGCGCTGTATAGTGTAGGTGGTGAGGACCAGCCCAGATATACAAAGCAATCAATGCCCAGAAGTGAACGATAGATAGACGGTACGAGTAAACTGGTCGGCCAGCTTGCTTAGGAACGAAGTAGTACATCATACCTAGGAAGCCTGCAGTTAGCAGGAAGCCCACCGCGTTGTGACCATACCACCACTGGACCATCGCATCTACTGCACCACTATAGAGTGAGTAAGACTTAGTCATCGTTAACGGTACAGCCATAGAGTTAACTATGTGAAGTACTGCTACTGTGATAATAAAGGCACCAAAGAACCAGTTCGCCACATAAATGTGGGACGTTGTTCGTTTAATGATAGTACCGAAGAAAACCACAGCATAGGAAACCCATACGACGGTAATTGCGATATCAATTGGCCATTCTAATTCAGCGTATTCTTTACCACTGGTAATACCAAGCGGCAAACTAATGGCTGCTGAAAGAATGATGGCTTGCCAACCCCAGAACGTAAATGCAGCTAACTTAGGTGCAAATAGTCGAGTTTGACAGGTGCGTTGAACGATATAATAGGATGTGGCGAAAAGGGCTGAAGTGCCAAACGCAAAAATCACGGCATTCGTATGTAGTGGTCGTAGACGACTATACGTTAACCATGACGTTTCGAAGTTTAGCTGCGGCCAGATCAACTGAGCTGCAATTAATACACCTACTGACATACCAACAATTCCCCATAACACGGTAGTTAGGGCAAATTGACGGACGACAGTGTAGTTGTAATCAGCGCCTTGAGGCTGGGAATGGTTCATCATATTGCTTCCACTGCTTATTACTTATACTTATTGTTGTGTAGAGTAAAGCTCTACCCGTATATATGACAAAAACCATGCTACCTAACGGAAACATAGGTTATGTGTCAATGTGTAACCTTACATTTCATGAAGTAACGCAAGGCAAAGCAATGATACTTGAGCTATATCAAAAAAGATAGGAATTACCCCTCCAGATAAGTTGATCTAGATCAAGGTACTCAATAGAATGTTAAAACAAATGATGTAAAGGTTAAATAACGTGCAAGTCACTCACAAATCAACACTATTAAGAATTCTATACAGCCTCATCCCGGTCGCATTTTTACTGGGGTGTGAGCCAAAAAGCCAAGATGTTACACCGTCAACTCCTGTAGATATAAGTCTTTGCAGTTTTAAAACGGGTCCATGCATCAAAACGGTTGCCGATGTTGACATCGAGTTAAGCCTTAACCCTTGGCAGGCGCCGAGTGAACAGCCTATACAGATGACACTGCATACCTCGACACCCTTAAGTAATGTTAAGGTTAAATTACAGGGTAGAGACATGTTTATGGGCATTATTCCGGTAAATTTGACCCAAATGGGAGAAAATGACTATAACGCACCACTAATATACGGTTCGTGTAGTAGTGGCTATATGGTTTGGAGTGCAGTAGTCAGTTTTGAGCACAATGGCGTAGAGTCATTTACCACTTTTGACTTTTTGGCCGATAGCCCTGAGTAGGCCTGAACAAGATAATCAGGGTAATTTTTAGTGCACTGCTTATTAAGAGTGCACGGCTTATTAAATAGTGTGCTGCTTATTCATCGTTTCGGCCTGTTGATTAATAGTAAACACTCAAGCACTAGCACAGATTAAGCACACCAAGCTTTGGGTTTAGCTTTGGGTGTAGGTTAAACAATGCTCAGTTATCACGCATTCACAAAACAGTTGTTGATAATCATTCTCATGTGGGTATATTGTTTTTAAATGAATCGCATTGGGAGGTTTCATCATGACCACTCCAACCGGACAGTTAAATATCAGTATCTCTGAAGACAAAATAGCTAAGCTTATCCAGCAAGGTGTACTTTGCGCCGCAGATTTCAAATGCCTCGATAGCGACACCAAAAAAGCGGTTTGGCAACTTTGTTTATGGAGCTGTGAGAAACGCATTCACTGCGACAAGCAGTGCCAAGACCATTGTAAAAACCAATGCGCTATTGTCGAAAGCTCTGATCTGCAAAAAACTGATGTACTAAGCTCTGATGTACAAAGCTCTGAGCTGATCTTAATGTCGCAAACTGTTACATAAGTTGTGACATAAACTGTGATAGAAACCTTAAGCATGCACACATTGATCGCTTGTTAAGCGATACGCCCATTTAAGCCGGTTAAACCCTAAATAACCATATCGCTTCTTCATCTTACTGATTAAGATAGTGATATACGGATTGTTACTGGCTCTATTTATGCAATTACCCCCGGTTATCCCATTTTTTGATTCCATCGATTTTATTCAACAGGGTAATCCCGTTGTTAATCAACGCATCACTCAACTTAGCTTGAGCTCACTCGATGAAGCTGGGCTCGCCTACGAGTTAGCCACCGATTGGCTGTTTGAGCAAAAGTACAATGAAAACAACTATAAAGCTTATAGAAGCGAACTGACGACATTTTTACATTGGTGTTTTGATGTGATTAAACTGAACGTTAGTGCAATAGGGCGCAAAGAGATCGGCCTGTATGTCGACTATTGCAAGCACCCGCCGTTAGCCCTTATTGGCTACTTTAATGTCGCCCAATTTAAACAAGATAATACCAGCGACATAAGAACGCCCAATCCAAGCTGGCTTCCTTTTAGAGGCTGCAAGGTCGATGGCCAGATAAAACCCTATGTCCTCAGTGATAGCGCACTCAAAACAAAGATAGCCATTTTATCTAGCTTTTATAGCTACTTAATGGGAGAGGACTATTGTGAGCGGAACCCAGCGCAGATGTGGCTCAATAAGAGCCGCTTTTCATCTAGCCGAAAATACCGCCTCAACACAGACGACGATAATCAGTTGGCATTTACCGAGTTGCAGTGGTCCTACATTATGTCAACGGTAGAGAAACTCGCCAAAGCACAGCCTGAATTACACCAACGTAGTTTGTTCCTCATTAAGCTTATCTACTCCTGCTATCTGCGCGTATCAGAAGTCTCTGCCAGGGCGGGTTACTCACCGGTGATGAGCCAGTTTAAACAAAACCGTCACTCTGGGATCTGGAGTTTTCATATCCCTAAGAGTAAAGGTGGCAAGAGTCGAAGCGTGGCGATATCTAAAGCATTATTAGCTGCGTTAGTGGATTATCGACGTTACCTAAAGCTGTCAGATTATCCCTCTGCTACTGAGCAACATCCATTAATCGTACGTCAAAAAGCCGCTGGGCGAGGGCGCGAAGTTGGCAATGTAAATGCAAACCTCGGAATACGCCATATCCGAGACGAAGTCGATAAGATCATCGAAATAGCGGCGATTAGCATCGAAACTGACGGTTTTATTGAAGATGCCCTACAAATGCGCGGCTTAAGTATCCACAATATTCGTCACACCGGCATTACCCACGACATCAATATTAACGGTCGTCCGTTATCACACGTACAAGCCGATGCTGGACACGAGAGTATCGACACCACCTCGCAATATTTGCACACCACTCAGATAGAACGTCACGAGAGTGCCCAGAACAAACCGCTAGATTATCTGCAGGGGATTGACACTTAGTGCCTTAATAGAGTCAATATAATAAAACTCTTCCACCATATGACCCGTTTAATCAATATTAAGCGTACTACTTGACGCTCTTATATTTCACATATGAAGGGTTTGACCCTTCATATGTGAGTTCTTATCTTACTTCAATATCATTATTATTATTTTAATTGTCATCAAGTACCTACTCATGGGCTGTATATTTGCTGACGGTCATTGTGAATTGAAGGAGATTTAAAATGAAAGATAAACGTAACTCAAGTGCAACCGATAATATAGAGATCGATCAGTCTAAGCGCGCCACGCTGACAAAAATGGCTGTAGGAGCTGCTGCCATTCCATTTGCCTCAATATTACATGCGGCCCCAGAAAAGCTGTTGAACCAAGATATTAAACTAATGGCCAATGAAATAGGGCCTTTTGATATTGTCATCAAAAATGGCCGCGTGATTGACCCTGAAACTAAGTTCGATGGGATTCGAAATGTGGGAATTAAAGGTAAACGTATTGCCGCAATTTCTGATAACAAGCTACATGGTAATAAAGTCATTGATGCCACTGGATTAGTGGTAGCACCAGGTTTTATTGACATGCATGCTCATGGTCAACAAGTTCCTGCTGCTCGTGCACAAGCATTCGACGGTGTCACCACAGCAATGGAGATGGAGTCAGGCTTGCTGCCAATTAGTAAGTACTATGATGATTGCGCCAAAGAGGGACGCCCCATTAATTATGGCGCATCGGTAGCATGGACTTATGCCCGTGTGATGGCGAAAGAGAAAGACGTTTCGCCAGCAGATGGCACCATCATTTGGTTCCAAAAAGCGTTTGCCTTAACAAATTGGCAAAATACCTTAGCGACGGATGAGGAATTACAGCAGATTTTATCTTCAGTTGAGCAAGGTCTCAAAGAGGGCGGTTTAGGGATCGGAATTAATGCCGGTTATGCACCAGGCTATGGTCATAAAGAGTATTATCAACTGGCCAAACTTGCTAAAAGCTATGAGGTACCCACTTATACTCATGTGCGATACCTAAATAGTGCTGAGCCAAAATCCAGTTTTGAAGCCTATCAAGAGTTGATTAGTCTGTCCGCGACCACTGGTGCGCACATGCATATCTGTCACTTGAATAGTACGTCTGTGCAGGACATTGAAGATTGTGCCGATCTAATACAATCAGCTGTTGATAACGGTTTAGCTATCACTACCGAGGCCTATCCTTATGGCGCAGGATCGTCGGCAGTTGGCGCAGAAGTGTTCCGCGGTGACGATTGGTTACAGCGTTGGGGCGTGCCAAGTGCCAGTTATATGGAAACTAACGGTAAAGCGTTAACGCAGGAAAAAGTCACCGAGCTGCAAGCGACCGCACCAGGAACCGTTGTAGTGATGCATTTTTTGAAACCTGACGAGAGCAAAGATGATCGCCATAAGATGGATCGTTCAGTGCTATTTCCAGGTGCAGCTATTGCCTCTGATGCAATGCCTTGGCTTAACAGCAAAGGTGAGCTAATTCAAGGTGATATATGGCCACTACCAGCCGATGCATTTGCGCATCCTCGCTCGCTTTGTTGCTATTCAAGGTTCATCAATAAATATGTTAACGAGTATAAAGCTGTATCGCTGGTGGAGGCGATGGAGCGTACTAGTTTAAATGCTTGTCGTATTCTTGAAGATTCAATTCCACAGATGAAAAACAAAGGTCGAGTTCAGGTCGGTAAGGATGCAGATTTAGCCATTTTCAAGTTAGAAGAGGTAAAAGACACAGCCACTTTTACTCACCCTAACATGTTAGCGGCGGGGATGAAGTATCTGTTGGTTAACGGATCACTACTGATAGAGAAAGGTGAACTAAAACTTGATGCGATGCCAGGTGAACCTGTTCGTCGTGATGTATCGGCGTAATTAGCAATAAGAAAGGGTAGGGAGATAAGCCCTAACCTTCATCATTTACAGACACATTTTACCCAAATTTAGAGAGAGCACGTTATGAATAAACAACCAATTCCAGTGACGATATTAGCCGGATTTTTAGGCGCAGGTAAAACCACTCTGTTAAACCATATTCTTACCAACGCAAACGGTATGCGCATGGCGGTTATCGTTAACGATTTTGGCTCTATTAATGTCGATGCCGAGTTGGTTAAATCCCAAAGCGACAACATGATTAGCTTAGAGAATGGCTGCATATGCTGCAATCTTGCTGAAGGTCTGGTTGTATCAGTTATGCGTTTACTGTCGCTTGAGGAGCGCCCCGACCACATCATCGTTGAAACTTCGGGGATTGCCGAGCCTAAAGAAGTTGCGTTGAAGTTTGAAGACCCTGAATTACAAGCCCATGCGCCGCTTAATGCTATCGTTACGACTATTGATGCCGCCAATGTACTTTCTTTGGAAGGACCTATGGCCAACTTGGCTGAGCAGCAAATTCAAGTCGCTGATATTGTATTGGTTAATAAAGTTGATTTGATCGAAAGTGAGCAACTCGAAGTTGTCAAAACCTGGTGTCGCACGCAAGCCCCTTTTGCTAAGTTAGTCGATATTGAATTTGCTAAAGTCGATTTACCGATTCTATTTGATGTACCTGAAAGGCTACCTCAAGCGATTTCTCTGCATGACGACTTTTGTTTACACCAACGTCATGACCACAGCCAATGCAAGCATCATGACCATGAACGCGATAGCCACGCCCACCATCATCATGTAAATCATAGTTTCGACACCTTTAGTTTTGAGACCGATCAGCCCTTGTCTTTGCAAAGTCTGTATCCACTACTTCAGCAGTTTTCAGTCGATGCTTATCGTATGAAAGGCATCTTAAACCTAATTGATCGTCCAGAGCATCGCTGTATTTTCCAATGTACAGGCCAGCGTGCCAATGTCACTGTGGGTGAGCCATGGGATGCCGATGAAAAGCGTTCAACACGTTTAGTTTTTATAGCTCCGATAGGTGGCATGGATGAAATTCAGATGCGCCAAAAATTAGCCCGTTTAGTGAGTTGAATGTAACTCAACCATAGTCTTGTGTACTCAAATTTGCGTGTTAGCAAGCAAAATGTTGCTTCCATGGTACGGCAAAGCTATAACCCAAAATAAGATAAATGAGTTACGTCAAACTAATTTTGATTAAATCGTCGTCATTAATTTAAAGCCAGATGTTTAAAATGAAGATCTACGCATGATCGAACTCGCATTGCTATTTGTTGGTGCGGATATAGCCTTATATGCCATGTGAGGGTGAACAGTAAGGGCATTAATTGAAGGCATTATGTGCCTTTACCCGTGAGACCTTGGCAAGTCCGTGTTAGCGGGGGCTTTGCTCGCTTTGTTAATAAATAAGTTAACGGGGGAGTATAAAGCGGTAACATTGATAGAAGTTATGTTACGTACTCGTTTAAATGCTAATTGGACTATCGAACCTACATCCCCAAAATGCGTAATATAGGACGTTTGTAAGTCGGTAAATATGCTGAACACGTCGTATTCGATCTCAATCACTTTAAAGATCTCACAACCTTCAACTGCAAAACTCATTATCTATGAGCGTGGGGAGTAGCGTAATAATAATGCAGTGAATGATTTGTATCCTTAATAAGCACTCAATACACTTTTGTATGGTTCGATCCATCAATTGCGATTAGTTGAGTCTGCAGTTTGCACTAATAATAAGTCCATCAGCAGATTAAATTCGTTCTACTAGTCAGTACCCGATGGCCGCCCCCTTAGCTGTTGACTTTAGTATGTCATGACCTAGCGAATTGGACGACTGTGGTTCAACTTGCTGGCTTAACTGTTCACACTCATACATATCGGCGTGATATTGCTGGGGGTCGACATTTTTGCTATCGACAATGATGTTGGCTTTGGTGTAAGCCGACACAGATATAAGAAGTGCAGTACTCAATAATAATTTTTTTCTGCTCATAATTGACCTATAGATTAAAACGGATCGGACAAGGTTAATGTACCTGAGCCATAGCTATCACCCACATTCCTTTTGAAGGATCAAATCCTTCTATCACCGTGAAGCTTTCCTGATCAAATAGTCGAGTTGTGATTGTAGGGTTTAACCCTTCATATGCGATAAATGGCTTCTCAATTATCTGTATAAAATACCCACAATCAAGAATGTTGCAGTGCTGGTGAGGGGAATACCACTAGCAGTATTTTATCAGTTGGACATAAGGCTGTTGTCCGTTGTTTTCAGTATCACTGTCAGACAGTGGTGATAAGTCATTTGGAGATAGTAATGGGTCACACAAAGTCTTTATCTATGGTGATGTTTTTGTCGATGTTTCTTGTGGCGTGTAGTTCAACACACACCCTTGAAAACCGAGTAACCAAAGATAATTACAGAGCGGTAACGGTTGAGTCTAGTGCAACAGATTTAGCCACTGAACCCTATCGAGTTTGGGCAGACGACTCATCAGAATTTTTGTTTGATCCGCAAGAGGGCACGACGCCGTTGCAGGTGAGTGGCGAAAGGTTAAATATTCTTGCGTTGTCAGGCGGCGGCGCTAACGGAGCATTTGGTGCCGGAATTATTAACGGCTTATACGACAGTAATCAATTGCAGGAGTACAGCATTGTTACTGGCATTAGTGCTGGCTCACTGATGGCGCCATTTGTATTTGTGGGTGGGGATGAGATCCCACGTCTAAAAGGGGTCATGCTTAGCCTTAATGACGACCTTATTTTAGGTAAACGTAATTTTCTAAATACGCTGATTAAGGATGCATTTACCGATGGACAAAAGATGTTTGAATTTATCCAGAGCGTCTACACGGCAGAAATGATTGAGCAGATTGCTGTGCAGCATCAGTCTGGTCGTCGGTTATTTATTGGCAGCACTCATTTTGACTCTGAAGAGCTGGTTGTTTGGAACCTTGGTCGCATTGCCGAGAGTGATCTACCTAACAAGGTCACATTGATCCATCAAATTCTGGCCGCGAGTTCATCAATACCAGGGGTGTTTCCACCACAATTTATTGAGGTTAGCCAAGGTGATAAGACCCTTGAAGAGCTACATGTTGATGGCGGACTTACGGTGCAAATGTTTTTCGAAGTGGTCAATGTTGATTACGGCAAGATCAATGAGGCTTTGGGTTTAACGACGACGCCACAGGTACATGTTATTCGTAACGGCATGTTAAAAGTTCCCTATCAGGCAACTGAGGATAAGGGTGTTGACTTATTAAGTAGAAGTCTTGGCAGTATGACGATTCAACAAGCTAAAGGTGACCTATATAGAATGCTTTATTTCAGTAAAAATAGTGGGTTAGAACTTTCATTTACTTATATGGATGATGAGTTTAACGCACCTAAATCGACCAAAGATATGTTCGACTTACAGTATATGAAAGCCTTGTACCAGCATGGCTATAGCAAAGCTACATCCACTGAACTTTGGTCAACTGAAGTTCCTTAAACTTACCAAAAGGTAATAATATGAAGAAAACACTTATCACCCTAACACTGCTTACGTTGGCTACGAATGTCTCGGCGACCACATTGGAACAGCGTGAAACGGCGCAGGTGGATCAAGAGATGGAGCAGCTAGTGTCGGTTACTGAGGAGACAGAATTCTTTATCACCATCGATGAAGATGCCAGTTTTGAGCTAATTGAATATAAAGGTTTTATTAAAGAGGTGTTTAGTGAAATCTATATTAGCCGCCAGCAAGCACAAGCGTTTAACCTTGAAACTGCGCATAAGTTTTACGTTTATGGTGAAAAAGATATTGATATTTTGAGCCGTAAAATTGCAGACCGCATCGATGAGCACAGCCCCGCTTTTTTCTCTGTCGATCTATATCGTGATTATCACGGTGATTCTGGTGACTTTAATTACGTCGCTCGGGTTATCGAATACAAATAACATGAGTGACTTAAGTTAAGCCCGCAACTAGTGGGCTTTTTTTGAGACTAGATGATGCTTAAATGCTAAACCCCTCCCGCTACTAAACATCCAGACATAAAAAAGAGCGGTATCAATAACCGCTCCTGTTCATTACCGTTTCTGTTTAGAGTTCAGATCCATCTTCCAGCTGCCTTATAAGCTAGTCTGGCAGTTTGTAGCAATCCCCATAATTAGGATTAGTGTCGAGGCTCTCGTCAGCGGACTGCCAACGAATACTGCCGTCAGACTGTTGAGTGACATGCCAATAGTTGTACTCTTGTGTGCACCAATAAATAGGTGTTGAGTATCTTGGCAAAGGCTTCGCTTTCAATCACAATCCCAAATTCAATATTGAGAAAGACAGAACGAGGGTCAAAAATGGATGAGCCTATATAGGAGATCTTATCGTCAAAAATGAAAGTCCTATTGTGGTAGTAAGTATCGACATGATAAAGATGGTCCTTTATATAGGCATCATCTCTAAATTCATACAGATTTACGCCCATCTTCATTAATATCGGACGATATTCTTCAAAGTCGGCAGGCACAAAGGCAGAATCATTTGACGCAGATGAGTTGTTGATTAAGCTGGCCGCTGCGCCATTATTTACCAGCGTTTCAATAATCTTAAATTTATGCTGCGTGGGGATAACGTAAGGTTTTGAGATCACAGCCTTCTTAGCGCAACTTATTGAGCTATCCATTAATCGCTCAACACGGGTTATGAAATAGGGCTTGTTATCCTGCTGCTTGGCCAATGAGTCAAATACCGGTGTCACTGCGCTGCGGATAAATGCCATGCTGGTTAAGTTGCCGACAGCTGATGCAATCGCATTAACCACCACGGTATTTTGATCTGTAGTTTTTGTTACCACTTGATAAAAGTGGCTGTAATTTTAACTCGTTAAATAGTAATAATCCTGTGGTGTCCTTATTCAAAGAATAAGTAGGTTATATCAACCGAGTGCTGTGCTTGGCGAATGAAGTCGATGCGGTGTGCTAGCGCTTCTGAGGCCGATGGAATAAGGTACACATCGCTTTGGTAAGGATACTGTGCCCAATCTGACTCAAAGGATGCCTCTACTTCTGTATAAGAGGTGGCGCAGCCAGTTAATAGCTGCAAGGACAGTGACACCAACATGATCGCTAGGCACTGCCTAGGTATCTTTATATTCATGAGCTTTTAGATCCTAATTCGGATAATAAAAAGCCAGCTAGGGTTTAACCTAGCTGGCTGATAGAGGGGGATAGATCTTTTGGCTACTTATTGAAGTAGCCTAATAGTAGACCTAAATTTTCTAGGCCAGTTAAACGTCCGTTTCGTAATTTTGGGTCAACACCCGAGTGCTTGGTTTTGTCCCAGCTGGTGACGGTTTCGATATTGCTATCAATGACGATAACATTATCGGTAGCTGTGTCGTACTGATTGTCAGCAAATAGCTCATCACTAAACCAAACGCGTGACATTTTGCTCATTAACTCACTATCTTTATTGGTTGGCTTTACTCGGCTCCCAGCTAGGTTGTATGGCTTGTTAAAGATGAATGGCAACTCTGCACCACTGCACACTTTACCTATACAACTGATTGATTTTATGAGGTCTCCCAGATAGATATTTTCTTCCTCGTTGTAAATTGTCCAGCTATTAAAACTAGCCTGATAGTCAAATTGATATAGGGTGGATGCAACCAAGCCGTTATCACTGGTTTGTTTGGCCTTGATACGTGCAGGGCCGCTGAACAGCATTTCATTGGCCAACTGATTAAACTGCGCCATGTTTGCGGCTGCGCCAGAGAGTTGACTCTCGTCGTTAGGGGCGTAATCGGTCAGTGCAAGTAACTTGTTGGCCAGCTCACTATTGCCTAGTCCAAAGAAGAATTTAACTATGGCCTCGTAGGCGCTACCTGGCAACATATCGCCAAGGTCTACCTGTGCGGCAACTTGCGCAGGTGTCAGCTGCATCAGGCGCTGCCCAAGTTGAGCCAAGTTGTCTTGCGAAGCCAACCAGGTTTGAATAGCCTGTGCTGATGGCTCGATCCCCTCTGGTGCCTCATTCATCTCTTTGATTAACTCAATGATGGTTGGGATTAAAGAGGTTAGGCTAGGCAAAAAGCTGGTGGTGGCGCCATCATCACTGTTAAAACCGACTACCGTAGGTACTGTGTACTCGGTTTGCGCGGGCTGAGTGGTCAGGTGGTAGCCGCTAATTTCAGGTTTCAGGAACGCCTTGGCACGGTACTCTATGTAGGGCGCAAATGGTTTCAGATGGTGCTGTGGTGTTATCTCGCTGTCTAGTTTATTGGCGAAACACAGGCCACTGCCAACCAAATTATCGGTATCGATGCAGTCTATGCCAGACCAGGTGCCGACCGTTGATACAAGTCCAGTTGCTTTAGATTGAACGGCCAGCAGTTCAGTCAGACTGAGCTCAGCTAGGCTTTCTGTTTGGTACAGTTCTGTATTGTATTGGGCCAACTTGCCGTTAAAGGTCTGTGCCTGGCCATAGGATTTATAATCAAATCCATAAGGGTTGCTTTGCATGATCGCGCGCTGGAA
This sequence comes from Shewanella sp. 125m-1, assembly GCF_052977065.1. NCBI lineage: Bacteria > Pseudomonadati > Pseudomonadota > Gammaproteobacteria > Alteromonadales > Shewanellaceae > Shewanella > Shewanella sp. 125m-1. The sequence goes on along the minus strand of NZ_JBRILT010000005.1, from coordinate 25,819 downwards.
AAAACTACCAGTGATATTGTCTTGAGTTTGGCTCTGTTGCAATATCCCCACAGACATTGCGCCAGCGCCTTGGCCGATAAGCGTCACGTTATTAGGGTTACCGCCAAACAAGTCGATGTTTTCATTTACCCATTGCAGTGCACGTTTTTGATCGCCCAAGCCAAAATTACCGCCTTCAGGTGTCTTGCTGCCATCCTGCCAATAGCTGCCCAAAATACCGAGACGGTAGTTGATGGTCACTGCGATAAATGGCTTGCCATCTATTGCGCCCTGCGCCACCACATTGTCACCTTGCACTAAAGGGTCTGAACCTGAACCCACTTCAAAATCGCCGCCGTGAATAAACACGTATACGGGTAATGATTCCGATGCTGTGGTATTTTCAGGACGCCAAATATTGAGGTTGAGGCAATCTTCCGATTGGGCCTGAATAGTTGTTCGGTTTTGCGGGCAGGCATTGCCGAATGATGTGGCATCACTGATCGTGGCCAATGTTGCGAGTTCACTGTGAGCAAAGCGTGCTGCATTGGCATAGGGAAGTCCTTTAAATACCTCAAGTTCGACACGAGCAGGTGCACCATCAATATCATTGACGACAACGGATTCACGCAGTGCTTGCAGGGTGTTATCACCTATCTGCAACGCTACCTGCTCCGTTGGCAAGGGCTCAACTGGTGCAGGTATCTCTGGTGCGGGATCGGGGTTGGTGACTTCTGAATTGTCATCACTACCGCCACACGCAGCTAAAGATAACGAAACAAGTACAGCGAGGGCCGAGCGATAAAACATCGTCATAATAGACTCCATAGTTCAGTTCATTTGGCATTGAGTGCTGACTCACTTGCCTCCACTGGTTTTAAGTCGAGTGGGTATATATGTCAGGGAACACTTCAATTTATGACGCCATTTTAGTTGTTTTTTTGACCATGGAATAATCGCCGATGAAGGATGAAACCCTCTCAACACATATTGGAAAGGTGAAATTCCGTTTGAAAAATGAGCGGATTCCCCCTGGTTTTAATTGATTCGTTCTGCGTTAACTCATAAAAACTAGCGATCTTCATGGGTAAAGATAAATCGGTTGTTAAAGATAGAATAGATGATGATTTGGCCGGCCATAATGGCGCAAAACATCAGTAATGCTGATAGTCCTATGCTTGGGATCGGTAAGATTGCGGTAGCAAAGAAAGACTCACTCGCTCCAACAATTATTCGACTTCCCGGTACTAAGATAATGATCCCTTGGATGATATATACCAGCGCGGGAACATTGCGTATTCTTCCCGAAGCGAGTCCGTATAGGGTAATAAGCATAGTGCTTATCCACGTCCCTACTACCCAGTCAGAGGTAAACCAATGAGGGCCCCACATGCCAATTGCCGCTGCGGGTAATCCGATCACAATATCTTTCGCACTGGCATTAAAGATGACCCCAATTGCGACAGATATGCCGATTAAAGCTAGGATATGCAGACTGAAAGGGATTTCATTAACAAAGGGGCCTGCTGTTGTGCTGCCGAAGAGTTGAGTCGATAGGCTCAAACCCAATACGACGCCGATAAAAATTTTTATGACGATGAGTGTACTTTGCGCCAAGAGTTCTATGCCTGAACGAAAGTCATTTAATGTTAGGCTTGCAAGGGCATTGGTTACGGTAAGCCCTGGTATAAACAGGACTATTGATGAGACGCATAGGGCTAACACGGGTAGCTCTGGAAAATGAGAAGCTAAAACCCCAACCACAAAGCTTGATACTAACGCGACTAAAAACTCAATCAGAATCGCACGTTCACCCGTTAACACTACCTGTGAAAGCCAGGCTAGTAGCCCTAACATGAAGGCAATGCCGACGGCAAGATAAGTACTGCCAACCAACATTAAATAGGTTGGTGGCAGTAACATATTGGCGATACAGAGGGTCAGTTTGGAATACTTATCAGCACCTTTAGCAATTCCATCAGCCTTTTGATTTTTTAATGTTGTTATCAATTTCCGTAAATTTACCGAAGGTGGATTTTTATCTTGCATCACCACTTTTTGGGTTGGTTGCTCAAATACCGTCACCATTTTGGTTGGAGTGACATCGATAGCGATCGCCACACCATGTTCGTTGGCATAAGCCTTAGTGTATTGGGCAACGGCGTAGGGTGCACAACCTGATTGATGTAATTTATCTGCAAACGATAAAATGTCATCCTGCTGTAAAGGCGTTTCATTTTTAACTTTCATGGCTGGTACTCAGTGCGTGGTCATTAATGATGGCAACTTTGGTATGGATAGAGGTGGCATGAACAGAAATGGTAATGATTAAGTCATTCACTTTACAATCGCATATAGAGGGTTGAGTCCTGCGAAAAAGAAAGGGCATTCAGTTCAATGCACTTCACTTTACAAACGGCCTGATAAGAGCTTTGCCATTTGAATGGTTTGACCCGTCAAATGAGAGTTATTGTTAGTTTAAACTCACCGTTAACTGGCTCCAGTTATTGACTTACACCCATTTTTACGGAGCTACAAATCATGTCATCACTTACTAAAACTATCTTAGCCACGACACTCGGCCTTGCGTTGACTGCTAATGTTTTGCGCAGGAACAAGTTCACGATGTTGATCCTTCTGATTTAACAAAAGCATCAACATCTGCCTATGTTGGTGTGAATAATAAGGGGGACGTTAAGCTATCGGGCTCACTAGCCTATACACTTGATAATGGACAGATGGCGATGGGCACTATCGAAGGAACAATGAATAAGCAGGGTGACTATAATGATAGTCGTATCCAGTATTTTCATGTGTTTAACATTGATAACGCGGTGACTCCACGTGTCGCGGCATCACTTGATATCATCGTTAATCAACAGTTTACTACTACTACTGCGGTTGGTGGCATTGTTATGTTTACCACCCCTGCTGAGTCGCTGAATATTTTTGTTCGTGGCGGGGTATTAGCAGGTTCATATGATGAGGATTTTGCTAATGCCATGGGAGAAAGTGATAGTGATACTCATACTCATACTGATATTGTTGGTGGTATGGCGGCTTATTTCTCATGGAAAACAGGTGATGATGGTACCTATATCATGTTTAGCCCAGAATACACCTATTTAGGTGGTAGCATTGAAGACAATACTTTGAAAACATCGATAACGTTTGGCACTCCCTTGTCTCAAGATAAGTCTAAATGGGGCCAATTTAAGCTTCAAAATACCGTGAGCACGATGAGGTCTAGTTCAGAAAAGATTGATATCGATGACACTGCAGCCTAGTTCTTCTTTAAAGCTTACTTTTAAAGGCTACTCAATCTTTCCCGATCTTAAGCCAGTTGAATTGTTCAACTGGCTTTTTTGCGTCTAAAATACGTGCTAAGTACAGCCTTGTTAGTTTAATTGAGTGAACTTTTTGCCGATAGTTTGAGCCTCCAAGGTCGTTATAAAAACTGTAAATGGACAAAGTCATAGGGCTCGGAAGGCTATTTAGGAAACAAGCTGCTTAGCTCGCTAATATCTTTATGGGCTGAAATTATTATAAATTTTTAATAAACAGCCTTGTATGAGTCAGTATTCGAAACACACCAATAGCGTGATCGTGCTCAGGATTTTTGCCTGGGGAAGGTATATATTATTTATTGGCAACGAAACGTGCAGAATTTCTAAAATTGTTTACTAAAAGGCTTTGGGTGTGTTTGCCGACTTATGAACTCTTTAACTTTTTGTTGTTTATTTTTGTGTTCAAAAAAGGAGGGTAAAACATATGGACAAAATGACTCAACCAGTGGACTTAGTTAAAGACCATGTGGCAAGTGACTCGATTGGGACAGGGAAAGGGCTCGAATTAAGCCGCCGATCTATGCTTAAAACCTCTGTCGGTGCCGCGGCAATGATACTACCTAGTGGTATAGTCAATGCGACTGACCAACCTAAAGCAGTTTCAACTCCTAAGCTGCCAGACTTTGAGATAAAGGATTATTCTAAGATTCCACAAAGAACTCATCAATACCCGGCCTCTGAACGTGCAAAAAAAATCGTACGTGATTCCATGGCTATTGACACTTTATTCTCTGGTCTTTGGCCCTCTCAATGGTCATCCCCAAAAGCTCATGAATTCCATGATGAAATGGATAAATGCAAAGCCGCAGGTTTCAAAGTTCTAGCTGCGTGTCCATCTGCGGATTCATTGGATGCGTCTGTTGAAGGGATTATGAAGGGGGCTCAGTTCTATCTCAGTAAAATGAAAGAGCGCCCCGATAATTACATGTTGATTCGTACAACCAAAGATATTGATGAAGCGCACAAGCAGAATAAACTTGGTATTTACTTCACTCACCAAGGAACGCAAATATTTGGCGGTGATGTTGACCGTGTAGGCCTCTGGCGAGAGATGGGCTATGGTTACTGCCTCCTAGCATATAATCAGCGCAATGATGTGGGTGATGGTTGCTTCGAAATTGAAAATCGAGGACTCACAGCTTATGGTAAGAAATTAGTCGATGCCTATAATCGCTACGGTATGCTGGTGGATGTAAGCCACACTGGTGAGCGTACTTCCCTTGATGCAATTGAACGCAGTAGCCAGCCTGTTATATCTTCACATTCAGGAGCCAAGGCGATTGCTGACTATCAGAGGAGCCTTACCGATGCCGTTATTAAAGGAGTTGCTTCAACGGGTGGGGTTTGTTCGATAAATATGGTTGCAGCTTTTATGGATACTTCTAATCCAGATATATTGACGACTGATACATTATTCAAGCATATTGATTATATGGTTAATTTAGTCGGGATAGATCATGTTGGCTTCGGTTCGGACTATATACCTAATATCAATTTTACAGCGTCGATTATTCAAACTCCAATGGGACAAAATGTATTCCCTGATGGAGGCTACAGTGCTGCTGTAGGGGCAAAAGGATTCCCTACACCAGCGCCATATCAAATTGTTGCAGCATTAATTGATAAGATGCTTGAAAGCGGATATTCAGAAGCAGACTGCGGCAAGTTCTTGGGAGGTAATATGTATCGCGTATTTGACCAAGTTTGGGTGTAAAGTGTTAATTATAATTTTAGGCTGATTGCTGATTCAATGCGGATAAACGGACAGCTTTTTTCGCGATAAATAAGCGCAATAACAAGTATTGCGCTTATTATTAAAAGTCCTATTTTTTCTGTTCGCGGCGAATTGGTGTACCCGCTTTGACACTGGTGTCTAGCTCTGTGTTATTCACAACGACTTTACCATTAACAAGTAACCAATGAACGCCCACAGCTGGGTGGTTCGGATCTTGGTAGGTACCGACATCGGCGATAGTGTCAGGGTCAAATACCACAATATCAGCATCCATATTAGGCTGAATGCGGCCTTTATATTTCATTTGTGGGGCAAAATCTTCAATCAATCGCGCTGGCATCAAGGTCATTTTACGCAACGCTTCAGTCATGCTTAATAATCCGCGTTCACGCACATACATTCTTAGTACTTTGGCAAATGTACCGTTTGAACGGGGATGAGAGAATAGATCTGTTGGTAGTGGCCAATCATCACCTGCGTAGTTGTCAATATGACCCTCTTCGTCCATGTGCATCCAGAACATCTCATCAGACTCAATTAACACATTTGGATTGAGGATCGATACGTCTAGCTTCGCCAAATCTGCAGGGTTACTCTCATCTAAAAAGTGCCAAACAATAAAGGTACCAGGCTTGTTTGCTTGATAGTCGGCAAGTTGCTCTTCTGTCATACGCTCCTTGCCCAGCTGAAAGTTTTCTGCGGTTGAGCCCATGCGCTCACGCCAGCCTTCGCCACTAAACATCGCTGCACCGACGACCGTGCTCGCCGCTCCCCAAGGGTAAGCACCAACGGTGACATTTATGCCTTGTTCCTGTGCCTTATTGACCATAGGTAGGATGGTGTCGATATCTTTCAATGAGGTACTGTTAATGTGGCAAAGATGCATATGTGCACCAGTAATGGCGGCATTACCCACCAACTCTTTTACTGCTTCAAAAGAGCTTTGTGGTTCTGCATTACTTGCATAGCGCACATGAGTAAATGTGGCTACATCACGCTCTGCAGCTAACTCAGCCAGTGAATAATATTCTTTTTGGCCATGGCCTGGCGCGTAACCTGCGTTAATTCCTATGCCGAGGCCGCCTTCATCAAGACCTTGTTCAATTAACTTCATGATCTTACTTTCTTGTTCAGGCGTAGCAATATCCATTTTCCAATCATTACGTGACTGGGCTGCTTGGAAATAACCGGCAGTTGCTTCAGGTTTGGTGTCGCTAAAGGTTGCGATACGGGCATAGGTCCAGCCAGCTGCTGCGCCATAGTTAAGTGGCAAGCCTTTTTCCCCTTGAGTGGCATACCAATCACTAATCGGTAATACGCCTGATTCAAGCTCAAGCATAGTGGTTACACCTTGCATCGCCTGCATTCTGTAATCACCTATATTCTGCCCATGAGCATGCACGTCGATAAATCCTGGCGCAACAACCTTGCCCGTCGCATCGATGATTTGGCTGCCTGTGATTTTATCGGTGGTGACAGATATTATCTTGTTGTCTTTGATCCCCACGTTAGCGATTGCGTCAAAGTTAGTTTCTGGATCAATAACTCGACCATTTAAGATCACAACGTCATAGTTTGCTGCCATAACAAATGGAGAGAGTAACCCGAGGCCTATCACAGAAGCTTTTTTCATAAATGAAGATAATTTTTTCATGAGTAATGCTTTCCTTAATTGATGATTCAATAGTTTAATCTTGGCTAATTACACTTCGTATTTATAGCCTAATCAGGGTTAATGACAGCACGATATTAAGTTTGCTATCGGGATTTTCCACGCTTACCGTGTTAGCGGGTTGACTTCGCGAGCTATATCGCTAGTTTATGCTAGTAATTTCGCTTAGTTAAATCACTAATGATGGATCAAACCCTTCAATACTTATACGTTATTTGATGGATGATAAGCACGCTAAGTGATAATTTGATGTTTTAGGCAAAAAAAACCAACGGATTAGGTTGGGTCTTTTAGTGGCAATGACTGTTGATATTCACTTAGAAGCGATAGCCGAAGTTTATCGTGAATGAGCTTCTGGTTTCTCCTTTATTATAAAGGGCGGTAATATTGTAGTTTCTGCCTATTTGTTTGTTAAAGCCGACCAAGTAAGCCCATTGTTCAAGTTCTACGCCAACGTCATAAGTAAAATCTCGACCTAATGCGTCGATATAGCCTAGATTGCCACTCATTGTGGCTTTAAGACCTTGGTATTCGGCTCCCACAAATATCTGGGCTCGAGAATCAAGAAATTGATAACCTAACATAGGCTGTATTGTTAAAATACCATCGCCCCAGTTATCCTGTCCCTCAAGACGTGTTGCACTATACGTAGCGGTAACGGATGCAAAAAACTCTTTGTAACCAACAGAAAGGGTTGTGCCTATTCCGGCCACATCGTAGTCTAGGTGTAGTGGTACGCTGACTTCTCCAGGAGAGCACAAATCAACCCCTGCACCAGCAACTGCACTACATGCCAGCTTACCGCCAACGACTCCTAATTTATCTTCGAAAACGTCTTTCATCTTGCCGGTATATTGTGCATCGACCACAGCATCTACATTTACCTTACCTAGCACGCCATACACGTTCCAAAAGGGAAGGATATTGACATCGGCTCGAAGGGTATAGCTTTGGGCATTGACCATGCCTACAGAACTGGATGGGTCAAAAAACTCATCCAGATTTAGTCCCATAATGTCAAAACTGTCAAAACCCACATTCATATCTTGATTACGGTAAGCCACAGAAAAACCAAATGGCATAGGCACATCAATGCCCTGTTGGCGCACCAAATCTCCCATTAAAGGAAATAACCTGTCTAGATCGACCTTCTCTTCACGAATGCGTGGGTCGGACACTGTTGAGAGCAGCTCTTGGTCTATAACTAGGGGGCCTAACTCGTCATCATAAAAGGTAACAGGTTTAATTGTCGCTCTATAGCTTACAGTTTTCTTTCCTTTTATCCCATCAGCCTTGATGATCTTACTTTTCATCACGGTTTTACCGTTGACCAGCGTTGTAAACTCAATATTTTGTGAGTATTTTTCAACGCGATAACCTTCATAGTCATAAGGCTTAGAGTTGGTGATCTGCATATGGCTTGCATTACCGTTAATAACGAACAGCTTTACTCGCATAAATCTGAAGTATGCGATGTCTTGAGGTAGGCCGTATTTTGAGTAGTTAAAGCTAATTTCAACCACCTCTGGCGATAGTTCATTGACGATTAACGATGACTTATCATAGCTTTCTAAATAATTCTTTAACCGATACTCGATTTTGGATATTTTTTCAATATTGCCGATAACATCTTCTTTTGAGTCAAGCTTGCTTTGGTCGTACTTGATTCTCAGGTCGATATTGCCATTATGATCAGTGCTTTGTACTAAAAAGACTTCAGATTCAGTAACGTCTCCGCCGTCGTCAAATCTACGTTGCACATGTTCAACCATCTGGTCACCATGGGATAGTGAACTCAAACCAAGTTTGATGATTTCATCAGAGATCCCGTAACGATCAAAGGCATTTTGCTGCGCTTCGGTTTTTGTTTGTGTTACAAACTGAGTTTCATCTGCGTAGGCACCATTAGAAAGTGCCAAGACTAAGGTTAGTGGTATTGCTTTAAGCATCTTTTTGCCGATAGAGAAGTTACTTACTGAGAGAGAGTGTATTTTCGTCATGTAGTTACCCTTAAAGTTTGCCACGCTATGGCGTTACCATTTTTACCAGTTATGGGGGGGGGCGCAGCTGAGATATGTCGTCATATTGCTTTCAATGAGGTTATTTTATGATTAGATGTGACAATTAAGTAATCGCATATGAAGGATGATACCCTTCAATAACAGCTGATGGGATAAGGAACAGCTTTATTTACAGCTTGTTTATGAATGGAACTTAAATCGTTAAATTCATGATTTTGAATGGAAATAATGGTATCAAACTAATGTCAGGTACTTTTTGGGTTTACAATGAGTGAATACTTTTTATGAGTACGCATTTTGAGAAGCTCTTAGAATGCAACATTTTTAGTAGCGACCTAACCTCGTGCTGAAGTCGCTCTATTTGTAGTCAGTTAGCTGCTATTTAGGATCAATGTGTAGTAAGCGTGTGTAAAAGCGCGCCACAGCCAAGCAGATAACCAACATTAATAACATTAATAGTGGCGTGATAATCTCATATTGCGGTGTGCCATGTAGTGCATTCATCGTCATGATAAGTAACAGATTTGCGCCTAATATTCGTTGTACTGCAAGTGATGGTTTGCCACACAGGCCATATATAAACAGCATGTTAACCATATAAAAGACGATAAGTTGCCAGAGTTCAGTGAGTGTTGTTAATACCAAACAATACTCAGCAATAAATACCACTCCCCATGCTAGACAGGCCAGTTTTGCCTGCCGAATAAGGCTATCGGGCATACGTACAGTGGTATTTGCCAGTGCAGCCCCAATCAGCGGGAACATAGGTCCTCCAGGTATAGCAAAATAGATCCATAACCCAAAGCATGTTGATGAGATGGCCATTGCGGTAAACGCGTTGTTTAATTGGAGTCTGAACTGGTTAACGTTGTTTTTTTTGTTAACCGCCGTAGCTTGGCTATTTACGTACTTAGACCAATAGAGCGCTAATACATGAAGCTTCTCCGCATCATCATTGATGGCCGCTGTAAGTAACCTCATTTCATACTCCAAATGGCTCAAGCTTTTTTCGATAACTTGCCTTTCACTTTCATTACTATCTTTTACTAGCTGAGTAATATGAGCTTGAATTCCATCGGATGCATCGATAATGGTTCGCCACTTGGCTTTTTCGTGACGTAAGCGATAGTTGCTGGCTGCTGGCAGCGCCAGTAGTTCTCGCATTTTATTGATATGATGTTGTCCGTCAAACATATCAGATTTAATCTCTAGCTTGCGCTCTTCGACCAATGCTTGTTCTAAGGTCGTTTTCGCTAAATTAAACTGGTTAGTTAACGCCTTAAGTGATTCAAAAAACAGTGACTCGGTGGTTGTTGGCCACAAAAAGCGATAGACAGCCGAGTACACCAGAACACCTAGCATGGTTTCTTGAACTCTTAAAATAGCGATATCAAATGAGGCTATGCCGTTGGTGCCACCGAGCATGGCCACGATGGAAAATACAGCGAATGCCATAGTAAAGGCGTAACCGTAACGCTTGTTGGCGCTAAAAAAAACACACAAAGCCAGAAATAATTGAAAAAAAACGATGAATAACAATCGATCTTGGGAAAAAAGACTGATTAGCAGCAAGGCAAAAAGTATACCGACAACGGTGCCCAATATGCGCAGTTTCCCCTGCTGTATGCCATGACCAAAGGTTTCTGTCGCTGAAATTGCAATAACGGTGATGGCCGCCCAATAAGGTTTATCCCATTGAAAAAAAAGGGCCAAAGCAATCGAGACACCAACAGCTAACGATATTTTTATCGCTTCTTTCATTGTTGAACTGAGCATACCATTCTCACTTTAATGCTTAATTATTTGTACTGATGCTGTCATACCTACCCGCAATTGAATCTCTTTAGGAAGGTGAGTCAGTTTTATCTTTACCGGTATACGTTGAGCGAGTCTTATCCATTGAAAGCTAGGGTTAACATTGGGTAATAATTCATTGCCTGTACTGCCGTCTGATTTAGCAATGCCATATCCAATACTTTGCACTTCACCTTCAAGCACTTCACTGTCGTGCATGAGTAGGGTAACTTGCGCCTTATTATGGATGCTGACATCGTTGAGATCGGTTTCTTTGAAGAAACCTTCAATCCAAAAACTAGAGGCATCAATTAACGCTACAATAGGGCTATTAGCAATAACCTGAGAACCCACTCGGTAGTTTAGATTGGTAATGTAGCCATCTATTGGCGCACTTACTTTGGTATACTGTAAATTCAGGTTGGCTTCTTCAACTTGTGCTTTGGCCACTAACAGGTTGGCTTGCGCCGTTTCAACTGCATTTTGTAAGTTATTCAGTGTTAATTGTGATTGCGCACCAGGTGTCAGTTTTTCAAGGTTATTTGCGCGCTGGGCTTCATTCTCTGCTTTATCTAATAAGGCTTTAGCTTGCTTCTCGCTAGCAATGGCTTTGCTTAAATTGACGTGGTAAATGCTCGGATCAATTTCAAATAACAACTGTCCTTTTTTCACAAGAACGTTATCTTTGACCATCATATTGATAATTTGACCTGTCACTCGAGGAGTGATTTGAATAATATGAGCTCGTACTTGTCCATCTCTGGTCCAAGGATTCGCTAAGTCTGTCTGATATTGCGAGTACAGCGTTCCTATAGCCGCCGAAACAATGATAAATGTGAGCAAGTATCGTTTAAACATGAGGTTACCTATTTATAAAATTAAAATAAACTGCGTAATCACACCTATAAAGATGATTGTGATGGAGAGATCTACAATCGCTGGTGCTATAACATATTTGTACCAGCCAAGTCTGGTTCCAATCGTGGTCAATACCGCCGTCAAAACGTAAGCCAGTATTCCAACAAGCAACAAGGGGGGGAAATAGACATCACCCAGCGCTATTTCATGGGGCATGATGTTCATCGTTAATAGCCTCCGGTTCTAAGATGCGTAAACAAGGTCTTTATATGCATACCTGTTCAATAGACTGCAGATATTAATTGACTGGTAGTTAATCTAATAATCTCATATGACGGATCAAACCCATCAAAACAGCTGAACAATCAACTTCAAGTGTGTTAGGTTCTAAGTTAATGATTTGAATGGTTGTCGATTCCGGCCCATTTTTTTGCATTTTTCAGGGAGTAGAATCATGAATTTCAGTTTAGAGCAGCTGCTTGCTTTTGTGACTGTGTATGAGCAAAAGGCATTTAGCAAAGCGGCGGTAAAATTGGATAAACACCGCACCACGATTGGTCAGGTGATCACTAATCTTGAGGATCAACTGGCCATTACCTTGTTTGAAAGAGTAGGGCGTACGGTTGAGCCGACCCAAGATGCCACCTTGCTTTATCATTATGCTAAACAGGCCATTGAACAAACTCGGACCTTCGATCGAATGGCTTTAAGCTTAAGTTATGGTGGTTTAGAGTCTGTCACGATAGCTTATGCCAGCTTCATTCCTCAGCAGGTGCTCACCACAATCCGAAAGGTCCTGATCAATGACTTCCCCCATATGAGGGTAAACCTGCTGGTTCGCTCCAAGGCTGAAATTAAACAAGGTATTCAAGATGGGACTATTCATTTTGGTCTTGTGAATGTATTTGAAAGCAAAGTGATTAACAGTATTGACTCTATGTTGTTACGCAGTATGGCGTTTGTTCCTTTTACGGGTGAAAGCAGCATACTTGCCCAATTACCGTCTAATGAAACGTTTACAGCCATGAAGTCTACACGGCAGTTTGTACTCAAATCGATGCTCGATGATGATATGGCCGCAAAAATTGTTCTCTCGTCACAGTATGAGGTGGTCGATCAGCAGACGTTAATTATTAGAATGGTTCAAGAGGGACTTGGTTGGGCACTATTGCCTCGAACTATTTCTCAATCTGAGTATTACTCTGAAAAAATAGTAGAAATAGATTCCGATACGATTAATGAAGCAATCCATGTACCTGTTTCAATGTGGTGTCAACATTCAAAACAGGTTGCAATCGTCAAGAAATCAATTTCTAAGTGCATTATAGATTACATACAAGCGGTAGACTCAGCCGTCAACTAACCCTTGTACCATATAGCCTCTCTTAAGGAGAGGCTAGCAAGTTTACTATTCTACCGAGTTCATTTATCTCTTCACCTTCCCCATATTAAGCACACTTTTCCCAGTTAAAAATCGATACAAGGTTACGCAATTGGGCCAAAGGCTATGAAGGGTCTAATCCTTCATAGGCGATTGTCAGTAACAAGTAATAGCGAATAAAATAATCCTGAAATTATGACGCTCATTCTGACGATTAGCACGCTGTGGTGTGCTGGAGAGATATATTCACTTGCGCTCAGTCTGCACCTTTTAAATAAACATGCACTGAACAGCAGTCCATGTAATTAACATAAAAGTGATCAGCCAATGGAAACACTACAGTATCTTTTAAATGTATCACCGTACTTCCCTGTCTTGTTGACCTTAGTCTTGGGAGCCTTAGTTGGTAAGCTCGCTATCGGCCGTTTTGTGCTCGGCAGCATTGTTGGAACCCTACTGGTGGGCATTGCTATTGGTCAAATAGGTGTTGATATCACGCCATCCATTCGATGGGTTTTCTTTGGCTTATTTATGTATGTGGTTGGCTATCAGGGCGGGTATCACATTATCGATACACTGCAATTACGAAAAAAATCGATATTATTTGCAAGTATATTGATGAGCCTTATGTCCATGGTAACCCTTGCTATAGCGAGCTGGTTATTTAATCTCGATCTTTATCTCGCCATTGGCATGGCAGCGGGCAGTTTTGTGCATCCTGAAATCATTAATGTTGCCACTGACGCCATTGAGCAGCTACCAGGTTTGACTAATGGGGCTAAACATGTGGCCCAAAGTGAAGTGCACATGGGTTATATGTTGACGGTAATTTTTGGAGTGCTAGCGCCTGTATTCATGATGAACTGGTTGTTGCCAAGCTTTTTTAAGGGGTCTTTGGGCTCACTTTCAAGCAGACGTGATGACTTAGCATTAAATGTAACTCGTATGTCTAGCTATCAGCCTATTAATACTGCGCAAAATATCGTTAGACGGATTTTTGAAGTAAATGAGCAAAGTACCGTTGTTGGTAAAACCTTAGCGCAACTTAATGCTCCATCCATCGATATTATATTTGAACTGTCGCGCCCAAATAATCGTGACAATAGCGCTAAGGACAGTGAGTTTATTACTGCTGGGGATCTCATCACTATCACCGGGAGGCATAATACGCTTTTTTATTTTGATGATAATGTGTTAGGTACAGAAATGCCTTACGATACACACAGTGATACCCGTGTAAAAAATTATCTTATGCTGATCAATATAGACGATTTTGTGGGTCAGTCATTACAGACGATTAAGGCAGATATTAACCTACGTACTCATAGAGAAGTTTGTATTACTCAGTTAGTCAGGGGCGATAAGCCCCTGGAAATCACCCCCGATCTAACTGTAAAACAACACGATATTGTGCAAGTCACTGGTAGCTTAAGTGATCTGCAAAATGTGAAAAAGACCTTCCCACGTGCGTTCAACAGTGCTGGGACCAACCAAGCCATATTTGGTATAGGCTTAGTATTGGCGTATCTCATCAGTATGTGGCACCTCAATATAGGCGGTCTTTACCTCTATTTTAGCCTTGGCTTTAGCAGCCTGGTATCCGGTATTGCGGTTGGCTGGGCTTGTCATAAAATTAACCCATTAGAACTACTACCTAAAAATTTAACTAATCCTCTTAGAGATTTATCACTATTAGGTTTTATAGCGGTAACAGGTTTGTATTTTGGGCCACAAATGCTTGAGGCAATGAATACAAATGGGTTTAAAGTTTCATTAATTGGAAGTTTTGTGGTGCTGATCTCGCAACTCATTTCATTTATTTTTGCTTACTGGCTTTTCAACATTAAACATCCAACTGAATTAATGGCGTGTACCAGTGGTAGCCTGAACTCGGGTCTAGGCTTGTCAGCCTTTTATCGACAGGGCAAGGTTGAAGGCACTATTTATGCGATGGCAGTATCTTATATTACAGCAAGCTTTTTAATGTTGATTGTCGTCTCAACGCTCTTAAATTTTATGTAAGCCTTACAATCGATTCCTGCATATACACGCCTCGAACTATAGGCTAATTACCCATTCCTTATTTCTGTTGAAATTAATTTAATAGGCTGATACAAGATGATAAAAAAAATTTCGTTATGCATCTTACTCATGGCTTCATCACAGGCTATAGCCCAAAGCTCGTACTTTTTTGATGAAAAAGATGGACAATTTGATTTAGGTTATCATCTTGCTGAAAATGCTTACGGTTTTCTACCTGTACCAGTTTTAATCACAGAACCCGCTGTAGGAGCGGGCGTGGGAATAGTGGGGCTATTTCTGCATGAGACTGACTCAGAAAAAGAGCTAAGAAGGCAAAAGGCGTTGGAGTCTATTGAAGGCGGCGCACAATTAATGCCAGCAGCAATGACGTTGGTCGGTGCGGGTGGGACAGTAAATGGTACCTGGTTTGCGTTTGCCGGTCACCGTCACTCATGGTTAAAGGATAGTATTCGATATACAGGAGTTGGTGGAGCCGCGAATGCTAATCTTGATATCTACACACGCTTAGGAGGGCTGTTACCTGTAGAACACGCAATACAGTTTGATACAAAAACTGAAGCGCTATTTGCCATGCAAAAGGTACAATTTAGGGTCGCTGACACACCGCTAATGCTTGGGGTTAAGCAGTTGTGGGCAGAGTCGAGCATATCATCGTCAAATGCCTTAGTTGATTGGATATTGCAAAATAGCCTAGGAGATAAAACGACAACATCGGGTTTAGGGTTTATTGCTGAATACGATACACGAGATAACATCTTCTTTCCTAAGAAAGGTTATACAGTGTCGGCCGAGTACATGGTTTACGACGAAGCGTTGGGTTCAGATAATAATTATCAAACCTTGGAAGCAAATGGTGAATTTTATTTGCCGCTTTCTAAACATTGGACGTTTGCTTTTGCGGGTAGTTATGACCAGTTATACACAGGGGGCAGTAAACTCGCTCCGACAACTAAACCCTATGTTGATCTGCGTGGCGTGTCGGCGTTCAGGTATCAAGGCGACCAAGTGGCCACAGTGCAATCTCAGTTAATGTATCACTTCGATCACCGCTGGACTGTTTCCGCATTTTACGGCTATGGCGTGACCAGTAATGATGTGATTGAAGCGGGGGATGCATCAGTAAATGCATACGGGGTAGGGTTTCGATATCAACTAGCAAGGCGCTATGGCATATACATGGGGATCGATTTAGCCACTAGCGGTGAAGAAAATGCAATTTACTTCAAATTAGGTTCAGGATTTTAGCTGCACATTATTGATAATCTAACTTTATGCTCAGAATTAGTACCTTCCTCTATAACCATAAATGGGCTAGGGCAGTGAGGTGTTATCCATTTTTCCCTTAAACAATGGCCGGACCGTTATGACGAGAATCTAGGAGTGACTTTCTTTAACTGCTAGAATTTATTTCACAGCTAGTCCAGCTGTTATCTTGGCGACACCGCAGTTGCGTTAGCTTCACTTACAATACAGCTGTAAAATAGCGACTTTCTTTAATGGTTGCATTGGTTTGATAAGTAAAAACTTAGTAGATTGTCGATTAAAATCAAGAAAGTACATTAGCATGACATATTTTCCAACTATTTAAATGGCTTATAGATAAAGTTTGATATCAGTTAATGCCGATAAGTGACATTATCGGCAACTGCCCTAAAGGGGCTTTCTCGTGTGTAATCAAGAAACTGTTATGCCGTTGATTACGATTATGCCTCTGTCGTAATTAGCTATTATTTTGAAGCTTGAATTAGATCATAGATGAAAAGCATTAGAACATTACTTAATTGAAGAGTTCTATTAGGGCTAGCCCATCTTTAAAGGTCATGAAACTAAGTAATGAAGTGGTATTTCACCGATTTATATAGTTATGCCTATATTTGGTCGCTTCTTGCATGTGTATGGCTGATTGATTGAATTAGAGACGACCAGGTCGACATGACATTAATCCTCTATCAGCTAATTCAAACCCACTAGACCAGTACCAAAAGAACTGGCTTTTTGTAGCGTTGATGCCGCTACTAAGAAATTATGGCATTAAGTCACTAGCAGCTAACGCTCAATATCCAGTTTGGATAATTTACTAAGCAATAGTTTTCCAAGTTTTCAGTGCGGGCCATGGTTCGGCTTATAGTTCGAGCATCGAATGCTCAGTATTGCTAAGCGAAATTAAGTTCCACAAGCTCAGTTATATAGCTGCTCAAACCGGATTTAACATCGTGCGCTGTGTGGCTGCTTTAAAAGTTTGCTTAGCTCAACACGCCAGATTTCAAGTAGCGCATGGTTAATTTATGTAGGCGATGTGAGCTGATGATCAATACTGATGAAAAAGTATAACCATAACGTGCAGCAATGACTTAGGTATAGAGCAGCAAAGGCTTGTGAATATCGCTGTGTCATAAGCTCATACCTACATTTCCCTACACCCACACCGAATTTAACATAATATACATTGTGCGCACCTATGTGTTTGTGTAATTGGACCACATATAAAACAGCTGATAATGTGATTCTCGGCTTACGTTCGCCATTACTTCTTCATTCAGCCTTTAATCCTCGTCAACTCTGACTCTATATCATCAAGGCTATAATGAATTGTCCTCTGCGATTGATCTAACTTCACTGTGCCATTCATTGTTAGCAAGTATTAAAATTGTTGCCATTTTAACTTCCTTCCATTGAAAGCATGGATTCTGGCACATAGATAAGAAAATAGCGCCTTGTTTAAAGATGGCATTAATAGATTGTATATGCCTTCAACTATGACGATATATTGTTACTTTATTTCGTCCTGCATTCTTTGACTCATAAAGCGCTTTGTCTGAAAATTGAAACGCTTCCTGCAATTTCATTTTAGATTCACAGTAAATAGCACCTATAGATATAGTAACGCCAATCTCATTTATTTTTTCGCTATTGATTACACTCAATAATTTATTCGCTTTGTTATTAAATTGTTCGAAAGAAAGCTCACCATTAAAAATAACAACAAACTCCTCCCCGCCCCATCGGATTGCGAGATCAGTGGAGCGCATTGAGGATTTTATTCTATTCGCTACTTCTGATATCACAATATCACCAACAACGTGTCCATGAATATCATTGATTTTCTTAAAGTGGTCTATATCAATCAGACACATAGAGGTAACTGACATATCTTTATTCATAAACCCATCTTTACGATAGAATCCAGATAGCCTATCTATGCTGCTTTCGATATAGAATCTTCTAATGTATTGTGCAAGTAAAAAACAGCTATGTATAATTAGTGTGCATATGAAGATTGCTATGCCGCTGTATAGTAAGGAAGTCTTTATTGTTAGACCTACTTTTTTGTTTTCAGTTTTAAGCGCTAAAGATTCGTAAACAAGCGTACTTATTTTTTACTGTCTTCATCAGAAATATCAAACCAAGTGAATTTTTCATTATTGAAATCTGAGATAAAGTCATTCAAAAAATTACTTTTCACATCAATGACCAATACGGAAAAAACGTCACCTTCTAAATATAATGGATAATAAATTGAATATAACTCTTCATTAGTGCCAGATTCTATATAAGGCCCAAAAACCCTCACGGTTTCAAAAACAGTTAAACCACTGCCTTTTAAAGTCTTTTCTATATTTTCTAATTTCAAAATACGTTCTAAGTAGTTTCCCTCTGCAAAATCCCTATCATAAAGGTGAACGTACTGCTCTCTAAATGGCTTGGGAATGACATATTCTGGATATACATTCGCGACCGTCCATAGATTGTCAGCTATGATGGGGTTTCTTTTTAATACACTAAATAGGTTATCTATATGCTTAGATAGGTCTCGAATTTTCTTATCTTGAGAACCTTTGACTATGACCCCCTGGCTTAAATCACCAGCTGGTAGAGAAATATACTCACTGTTAAGGCTGTTGACATTAAAGCGGTATATTGCATCACTAATAAAAAGGATGTTAGTTAAAAACTTACTATTCAACTCGCTCTTATTAACAGTGACAAACAAATTAACAGCACTTATAGATACAATAAAAGATAAGCAAATGCTAAGCACGTTCCTTTTTGTCATAATATTTACTATCCGGTAATGGTTATAAAAAAGTGGTCACAACTCAAAATTATTTTTCAACAAGAATCCTTTATCAAGATTTCTTTATCAAAAGTGCTTTGTTAAGAATATTTTGTTAAAAATCTTTTATTAAGAGTTCTTTGTTAAGAGGTAATTGCTACATATCAATAGCTTAACGTTAATTTTAATGGATTTGCTAATCTGATAAATCCTGTACATATTCATAAAGTCTGAATACTAGTTCAATCTTAAATTATATCATAGATTTCGCATTGTATTTTCCACTAAGAGCGAACAAGATTGCCCACTCAATATGCACAAGCAATAAAAATCCCGAACATAGGTTCGAGATTTTTTTCTACATATTAAGGCTGTGTCATTGCGTGGCTTTGGTAAGTGCTCTCTAATCTCCGTCACCGTTAATCGAGCTAGATTAACGTTCACTAGGTATTAGGCATTAGAAGGCAATAAGCACTTGGCATTAAGCATTAAGCATTAAAAATTAGACATCTTCTCTTGGCATCGTGATCATCACACCCAGACCTGGCTCACAATCATGTAAGGTAATAGTGCCGTGATGTAGGCCCGCAACCGCTTTTGCCAACGAGAGACCCAGCCCCAAGCCACCATCGGTACGGCTTTTATCGACACGATATAAACGTTCAAAAACACGCTCCCTTTCTGTCTCAGCAATACCGAGCCCATTATCTTCAACCTTGAGCCAAACCAGTGAGGCTTTATCATCCGCGCCGCAGCTGAGCTTGATCACACTGCCTGCAGAGCAATATCGCAGCGCATTTTCTATCAAGTTGGCAATTTGCTGGATCAGCAGCTCTCGATCGCCTTGGATCAGTAACGGTGATTGGGCTTTATGGATCTGCAACTGCATTGCGGCATCTTCTGCAACATCGACATAAATTTCGGCGACGGTATCAACAATCTGGGTTAAATCCGTTGTCGTGAAGCGGCTTCGTCTCGCGCCTGACTCAATTTGAGTAATGCGTAACAACGCATCAAAAATAGAAGCAAGACGTTGAGAATCAGCCAAGGCATGGTCTAACTCATTGTTAAAGCTCTGACTTTGCGCAATCGATGATGCATCAGCCTCGTCACGTAAGGTTAGTAAATTGTGCCTCAAACGCGTGATAGGCGTTTTCAGCTCGTGGGCAATATTGGACGAAATATCGCTCATCGCCGCCACAGAGCCTTCTAAACGAGAAAGCATTTCATCCACAGATACCGATATTCTCGCCAGATCGTTATAGGTGTTTATCTCGCCCGTTCGTGCCGACAAATCGCCGTCTGCCGCCGCGTTCAATACTTGTTCAATACGAGATATTCGTTGCTGACTGACACGGCTCATCGCGACAACAATGGCAATGGTAAAGAGTGATACTAAAACGCCAGCAAGAATAAAACCTGTGGTAAGCACCGCTATAATGTCGTCATCTTCAATCGGATCTTCGTCGATATCGTGTTTATCACCTGTTGCCCGTAGCTTTGATTCTTTGACTATCTCACTGTTCTGTTGACCCAGTTCATAGTCAACATAGAGAATGGTCACGCTGGCCATAAGCACAAGACTAAACAGCGACACCAGAGCAAACATCACGCCTTGCTGGATAGCAGAGCTTTTCATCCACATTGGGAGTCGATTAACGATTCGCTGAAGTGAGACTTTATTTTGCAACATATCAAGGAGTCTGCGTTTCATTTAGCCTCCTCAATATGTCGATGTTCTAACTTGTAGCCTGCGCCTCGTACGGTTTGGATCAAAGTGTCGCCAAAAGGCTTCTCTATTTTATTCCTAAGACGACTAATGTGAGTTTCGACAACGCTGGTTTGAGGATCAAAATGAATATCCCATACATGCTCAAGCAGCATAGTACGGGTGATCACGCGGCCAGGATGACGCAAGAATAATTCTAGAATACGAAACTCTTTAGGCTGTAAATCCAATAGCTTACCTTGACGTGTTGCGGTATGTTCAAACAGGTTTAATACCACATCGCCAAAAGTCAGTTGCGGTTTAGTGTCGGTTGATGTCAATCCGGACCGGCGAGAAAGAGCGCTAACACGCGCAAGCAGTTCAGAGAATGCAAATGGCTTAGTGAGATAATCATCACCTCCCGCTTCCAACCCTTGCACACGGTCATCCACCCCGCCTAAGGAGGTCAAAAATAAGATAGGTGTTCCCACTTGCGCAGCTCGAAGGGCCTTAACTAAAGACAATCCGTCTAAGCCCGGCAACATGCGATCGACGATCGCCACATCAAAGTGTTCCGTCATGCATAGGGTCAACGCATATTTGCCATTTTCTGTCACCTCGACTTGATGCCCAGCTTCACGCAGCCCTTTTTCAACAAAAGTGCTCAGACTCACATCGTCTTCAACTAGTAACACTCGCATGACGGTTCTCTCTCAGATCATAGGGTAACGTCGTTGTCGCTTAAGCCGCAACGATAGGGACATTTTGTTGTTCAGTTGGCGTTGGTTCTGCCACATTAGTTGGCATCGTTTCCGCTTTATGCTGTTGCCATTTCATCATAATCACCGCTGCGATACCAGCTAATAAGCTCGCGCCCAGCGTAACCAATCCTAGTTTGAAAAACAGAGAGAAAGAGGCTAAACCAATAAGTGCTTTTGGTCCATTTTCACGAAGGATTTTAAGCCCTGATGGTATGTTTGACGACGATTGTTTCGATTTGTTAAGCAACAGTTTCACTTTATTAATACAGCATTTGACACTGTTTAACCAAGACGTCGACCTTTTCGAGCAAGGCTCAGCTTCTTGGTTGGTATTTTTTGATTCAGTTGATTCAGTTGATTCAGTCATTAGATCTCCTTGGGGTCATCAAAGATCACCCCTTTTTTAACTATTCATTGTTCGGCTCAAGTGTTCAACGAGAGAATTATTTTGTCACTGCTGTTGTCAATGCATTCACTTCAGTTTCAACTTGTTTACCATTGACTGTCATCAACTTGATTTCATAAGAAACATTACCGTGGTCATCATCAAGTTCAACGCTCCACGCTTTACCGCTAAATTGTATTTCTGCTTGCTTCACAACATCTGCAAACGATAAATATTGACCACTGTTCAAGCCAGATAAATACAATGCATCTTCTAATTTATCATCAGCGTCATGATCATCATTCTGACCACGATTGTCTGTTAAAATAACATCACCGGTTTGTGTGTTGATTGCGGTATAAATTTTCTCACCGTTTTTACCGATTAATTCAATTTCATAGAAAACGTGTCCCATTTTCACTTCACGCTCGGCTTCAACCGTTACGCCGCCTGTGTTGGCTTCAGCCAATGCGACAGCCTGAAGTAGAGAGACAGTGTCTTGATTAAAAGATTTAGGGGCATCACCTGCATTTGCAGAGCCAATGGCCATCATGGCGCTCAGTCCAAGCAGAGTTGAAATAGTTGTTGTTTTAAAAACTGATGTATTGTTCATGGTTAAATCCTCATTTGTTTTAATGCAGACAGGGTGTTTCCTTGTCGATGAGGCTACTTTACTTAAGACATCTTTCCGCAAGTTTTCCTGAACTATACATTTTTGTAAGGTTTCAAGGCGAAGTCATATTGCAAGAGATAGGTTTAGGCCTATTTCTCTTACCCTGACAGCTCTTCCCCTAGCCAAAGTCAATGAAGCTAAAGTTCAATGGAGCAATGCGGTCTAAAACGAAAATATGCATATAACTGTTAAATAAAGGTATTGCTTAAACAAGGCAAAATAAATCAAAAAAACGCTGTACAAAAAACGCACAGCAGTTATTATATCGCTCAGTTGTTCAGAGAGTTATTAAATGCAGCATCAAGTACAAGTAAAGCTTCCACTATCAAAACCGTGTTTTGTAGCTAGACGTTTGCCTTATATTTTAGCGTAACATGATATAATTCAATAAATTAACATAGTGTTAATGTTGAACTTTTTAAAACTAAATAAGGGGCATCATATGTCTAACTCAACTACTGGTACTGTAAAATGGTTTAACGAAGACAAGGGATTCGGTTTCCTTGCTCAAGACAACGGTGGCGCTGACGTATTCGTACATTTTCGTGCTATCGCATCTGAAGGTTTCAAAACGCTTACTGAAGGTCAAAAAGTGACTTTCGAAGTAGAGCAAGGCCCAAAAGGTCCACAAGCAAGCAACGTAGTCGCTCTTTAATCAAGCGCTAATAACGTAAGCTGATATGCAAAAAAGGTCGCTAATGCGGCCTTTTTTTGTGCCTGTAATTTTGAAAAGTTGAATAAAAAGCCTTCTCGTACATTTTTTTTAGTATCACCTGTTAACTTATAAGGTGCTGATATCGTCTAACTGGGTGGCCAAATTAACTATGCCACTACAGAGCGGCGCCATGCGCACCTCGGTGGAGTGAGTCCAGAGGCCTTTGAAGCAGTCTAAAAATATGACTGCTATAATATCTCGCAGTATGGGTGATGCAATTCTAGGTTGAACTTGGTAGTTAATCTTGCTTAGTACTTTTCTTACAAGCTCTCTCTACAGTCGCAGCTTTCCACGCAAATGAATTCGCGATAGACCCTATTTCTATTTTTGTGTATCCTAATTTCTCTCCGATATTTTGCATGCGAACAGAAGCGAAATTTTTATCATCTTCACTTCCGTGAGCGAATGACTCAAGCATGGGAGTTAGGAGTTTCAGCTCCTTATCTGTATAAGATTTTTCTAGATCGCCTGCAATACAACTACATAGCTGTTTTGTTCCCCCTTTATTATTTGTACAGGTATCAAAGATATTGTCGTAGAAAGATGAATTGAAAAATGAGTTGTCACAACCTGAAATAGAAACAAAGAAAAGACAGGTTATTACTAGTTTTATCCGCAATTTATTAGTATTTCTCATATAAATATGTACCTAAAGTTATTCGTTCCTATTAATTTATGTATAGACCTGTGACGTTCTGGTCCACACTTGTATGCTTAGAAATAGGGTTGTTTAAATGAATAAAGCAATAATAATTAAGGCTTTCACAATAATGGTCGAAGTGTGGGTACTCCTGTGACTCATTGTTTTACATTCTTGTTTAATCATTTTTTCTGAGCGTTTGCATTTATTTCAGCTAGTCCTCACAAGGTTGTTATTTTCATTATGAATCTTCACTTAAGCCTTGATGAGCTTATGAATTATTACGTGCAAACCATTTATAATCTAGGGCTATAAATGGCTTTGATATTATAAATATGATCCTAATAAGGTTCGTTACATTCTTTCTGCTTTGTTTTGCTGTCGTCAAAAGCTAGTAGCGTAACAATTACAAGCAACCTCCCCACCCCCATCCTGTTCCCTGCCCTGTTCCCTCTGGTGTTGTGTACTTTCGATAATTGATTCCGCCTGATGGAGAGGGGGCCCATAAACCTGATAATAAACAGCTTTCTTCAACCCAAGTTATCTTCTCTACGATATCTATCTGACCACTTGAATTGTATTCATAATTAACTAACACTGGTAATTGTTTTGAATCATATATATAAGAAGCATCGTAGCTTGTAGAAATAACAGTGCCGTCGGCGTTAGTGCCGTTTATTTCTACATATGTAGCAGTAATTAACCATCCATCAATATAAATAAAATTAGCCTCACTACTGATATTGGGGGTCAATTTGTCTATATAGCGCCATTGTGTTAAGTAATTGTCGATAGACCATTGAAACTTGTATTCATATTGTTCTGAATCAACAACTGTAACGCGCTGTTCAGTATCATATCCATAAGTATTATTTATATTAAATGAGCTGTTCGCATCACTGTGAATTTTTGATATGTAGTTTCCATTATAAATGAAGTTGACGTTTGCCGTTTGCGAAAACAAAGGTGAATTTAGCGAGTAAGTGAATTCGTTCAAAATAAGGCTTTCGTCCGTATAGGCGTAATCGAACTCTAGCTGTATATTCGGAGTTGTCGTTTGATAATTAATTGGCCTTTCTAATTGGTCGTACTCTACAGTTTGTGTCCGTTCCTCTGTATGAGAACTCGATATAAATGAGGGAATATATGGCATGTCATCAACGTTATCAGCGGTATATGTGTACTTTATTCGATAAAGTAATCCATCACGATAAGTGTAATCCTCTACTCCCTCAAAAACACCATTATTATCATAGTCGAATTCTTTCTTTGCAATTCGCCATTTGCCTGTAGCGCTAGTTATGGAAGATAAGGGGACGTTAACGATAACATCAACAGTGTCTTCATTTGTCAAACCTTCTGTATCAGTCACTGTGAAATTAAATGTTAGGATTTGGGTTTCTGAATACAAACCAGTGACGAAAGTAGGATTGGAAATGGCAGTGTCAGATAAGACAATATCGGGCCCCCCTGTTTGAGTCCAAAGAACAGAGATATCTCCCTCCTTGTCAGACCCCACACCAGACAATGTTACAACTGATTCAGTGTTAACCGTTTGATCGGCCCCTGCATTAGCCTCAGGTTGTGTATTAACTACTATAGGATTGGGTACATCTACGACCACTGCACTGCTATTATCATCGTCACCTCCGCACCCTGATAACACTAGCGTGCATATTAATATTGTAAAACTTAATCCAGCTTTCATTACAATTACTCCATATTACAATGAGCATTTATCATCGTATGCTTTTACGTAATAGGGAGCATAGCTTACGATAAAATTGTAGACCTGTAGGATCTGACAGGTAATTACGGAATTTTTTGGGGATTATTTGAGGAGATTCTTGAAAAGTGCAGTACGTGACAATGTTTTGTTTATTATGTTGGTTTTATCATTTAACGATTTTAATTGAAAGTACATATTTATGATTAGCTGAACTACTTGTAGGTTATCTATTAATTGCACTCCAGGTCTGAGGGATCCCCAGGAATTTAATAGCATGCTTGTGGATCCCGAACTAAGCCTTGCAGTGTCTTAATGGCCGTTCGC